>JADHMQ010000001.1:300000-385176 GCA_016779935.1 Flavobacteriales bacterium | reverse complement strand
GCTAGAATTTTCTTTCCATTCTTTTGTGCTTGAAATAAGTAATGTTCACTGTCTATGTGTTGAAATGTTTTTAAAGTTTCAACACCTTCAAACCATTCTTTTTCTAGTGTGCTTAAATCAAAATCCATGAAGTCGTTATTAAGCAAACGACTGTGTTTTTCAACGAGTTTATCATAGCTTTCTTTAAAGTCTGCTGAAGAAATATCACCAACTCTAAGTCCATTTCTACCCGTTTTATCCATATAGGTTGGCCCTATTCCTTTAAGAGTTGAACCAATTTTACTTTTACCTTTTGCTTTTTCTGAAGCTGCATCTAATATTTTGTGTGTTGGTAAAATAAGGTGAGCTTTTTTGGAAATAAGCAATTTCGAGACTAAATCGATATCCATCTTATTTAGTGCGTCAATTTCTTTTTTAAAGATAATAGGATCAATAACTACACCATTTCCAACTATATTAATGGCATTTTCTCTGAAAATTCCAGAAGGAATGGTATGCAATACGTGTTTAATACCATTAAATTCTAGCGTATGGCCAGCATTTGGTCCTCCTTGAAAACGTGCAATTATATCATAGTCGTTTGTTAATACATCTACAATTTTACCTTTTCCTTCATCGCCCCATTGAAGGCCTAACAATACATCTACGGACATTTATTTTTATTTTTTTGATTGACATTTTTCGCAAATACCATATAAGTTAAGAGAATGGTTATTTACCTCAAATTTTAACAAGTCTTGAACAGTATTTTTAATATTCTGAATTCTTGGGTCACAAAACTCTGTGACTGAATTACATTTAGAACATATGATATGGTCATGTTGACCACTGATTAATGATTTTTCGTATTGGGATTGGTTTTTACCAAACTGATGTTTTCTAACCAATTTACAATCCATTAAAAGCTCAATAGTATTGTAAAGGGTAGCTCTACTTACTCTGTACTTTTTATTTTTCATCTTTATATAAAGGGTTTCTATATCAAAATGTCCTTTGTGATCGTAAATTTCTTGAAGTATAGCAAAGCGTTCAGGAGTTTTACGTTGACCGTTTTTCTCAAGATATTGAGTGAAAATTTCTAGAACTGAAGATGTCGATAATGCTTTAGACATTTTGTGCTAAATGTTAAGCGTAAAAATAACTTTTTTTTGAGAAGAAAGATTAGTAATTTATTAACAGTTTTTAAAGGCGAACTACCGACTCCACACCTTCAATATTTTCTAATTTGTTAATAAGATTTTCTAAATGCACTTTATTGATAACTAATACGGATATACGACCGTCAAAAACACCGTCATTTGATTTGATGTTTATTGACGAAATATTTACATTCATTTCATTAGATATAAGTTTGGTAATTTTACTTACCAATCCTATTTGATCGTATCCACTTATTTTCAATACTGATGAATATTCAAGGTTCTCAACTGTTGCCCATTTGGCTGGTATTATTCTATATGCGTATCTAGATTGTAGCTGTATCGCATTTGGGCAGTTTACATTATGGACTTTTAAACCGTCGTTGATTGTAGTAAAACCAAATATTTCATCCCCTTGAATTGAGGAACAGCATTTAGCAAGTTTATAGTCTAGCACCTGTTGATCATCACCGAAAATAACAGTAGGTTTATTTTTAGGTATTTTGATTTTTTCCTCAGACTTTGATGCGTCCTTACTGTAAATACGTCTTTTAAGTAATCCATACCAACCCTGATTTTTAGTATTTACATAGGAGCGAATATGTTTATTGTTCAACGCACCAACACCAAACATATAATACATGTCAAGACTATTTTTCAGATTGAAATATTTCAACATTTCATTTTCTGTGTTGTGGTCTAAAGTAACCTTGATATGTCTTAACTTACGCTTAAGAATTTCTTTTCCTTCTGAAGCTATTTTCTTTTTCTCTTCTTTAAGAGCATTTTTTATTTTGGATTTTGCTCTAGAGGTTTTTACGAATGATAGCCAATCTTCTTTAGGGCTTTGTTTGTTTGAAGTAATAATTTCGACCTGATCACCACTTTTAAGTGAGTGAGAGAAGGGTACAAGTTTACCATTAACTTTTGCACCTAGACATCTGCTGCCAACTTCTGTATGAATTTCATATGCAAAATCTATTGGTGTAGCGTCTTTTGGTAATGTTTTAAGGTCTCCATTTGGAGTGAAAATGAATATTTCTTCCGAAAACAAATTCATTTTAAAGTCATCTACAAAATCAATGGCATTGGCATTTGGACTTTCTAGTAATTCTCTTATACGATTTATCCAATTATCAAGATTTGATTCCTTTGAGCTATTTTTATATTTCCAGTGGGCAGCAAAGCCTTTTTCGGCTATATCGTCCATTCGTTCTGTACGAATTTGTACTTCTACCCATTTTCCATTTGGCCCCATTACAGTAGTATGCAATGACTCATATCCATTTGCTTTAGGTGTAGATATCCAATCTCTTAATCGGTCAGGGTTAGGTCTATAGAAATCAGTGACTATTGAATAAATTCTCCAACAATCGGATTTTTCATTTTCCTTATTAGATTTAACAATTATTCTAATGGCAAATTTGTCAAAAACTTCCTCGAATTCAACACCTTGCTTAATCATTTTACTACGAATAGAAAAGATGGATTTAGGCCTACCTTTTATACTGTAATTAAAACTCTGATTATTTAGTTCTTCCTTAATGGGTTGAACAAACTTATTGATATATCTTACTCTAGCAGCTTTACTCTGTGCAAGTTTTTCAGAGATTGCCTTATAAATTTCGGATTTAGTATACTTTAGCCCTAAATCTTCAAGTTCAGTTTTAATAGCGTATAGCCCTAATCTATGTGCAAGTGGAGCGTATAAGTATAGTGTTTCTGATGCAATTTTTAATTGTTTATGCTTTGGCATTGAAGAAAGTGTTCGCATATTGTGCAAACGATCTGCTAACTTTATTAGAATAACCCTGATATCATCAGAGAGAGTAAGAAGCATCTTTCTGAAGTTCTCTGCCTGCATAGAAACGTTTTGGTCGTATACTTCAGATATCTTAGTAAGACCATCGATGATTCGCGCAACTTTAGAATCAAATAATCTTTCAATATCTTCAAGGGTGTAGTCTGTATCTTCAACAACATCATGTAGAAGAGAACAGATAATAGAAGTAGTGCTAAGACCAATTTCTTTAGCTGCAATTCTAGCTACATCAATCGGATGGTAGATGTATGGCTCACCAGATTTTCTACGCATATCCTTATGAGCTTCAACAGCAATGTTAAAGGCTTTACGTATTTTCTTTTTATCTTCTTTAGTGGTTTTATCACTGCAGTCTCTTAGTAACCCTCTATATCTATTAAGGATTTCTTTTCTTTCTATATCAACGTTTATCGACTGCACTATATTTTTTTATTGGATTAATAAGTTGGAAGGACTTTGGTTTTTACTTCATCGAAACCAATCCTTACACCATCTTTCTCACAATATGCTTTCATGACTACTGTATCACCATCATTAATGAACTTACGTTCACTTCCATCAGGCATTTCTATTGGTTTAGTACCTTTCCATGATAGCTCTAGCATTGAACCATAAGCACTTTCATCATTTCCAGAAATAGTACCAGAAGCCATCATATCTCCGGCGTGAATATCACAACCGTTTATAGTATGGTGAGCCAATTGTTGATTCATATTCCAATACATGTACTTATAATTCGATTTAGATACTGTATGTGGTTCAAAATTATCGGAACCAATTTGTACTTCCAAATTGATGTCTATGTTTTTATTGCCTGAAAATTTAAGATAGGGTAATACTTCTGGCTCTTGCTTTTCACCTTCACATCTAAAGGGTTCTAAGGCATCTAGAGTTACTATCCATGGAGAAATAGAGGAGGCAAAGTTTTTTGCTAAAAAGGGTCCAAGCGGAACATACTCCCATTTTTGAATATCTCGAGCAGACCAATCATTAAAGATAACCATTCCAAAAATGTAATCCTCTGCTTCAGAAATGTCAATGTGTTGACCTAGAGGTTTTCCTTCACCAGTAATAAAGGCCATCTCAAGCTCAAAATCTAACAGTTTACAAGGTCCAAATACGGGGCTTTCTGCACCTACTGGCATCTGCTGACCTTTAGGTCTATGAATGCTTTGTCCTGAAAGAATTATTGAAGATGCTCTTCCGTGGTATCCCACAGGGATATGAAGCCAATTTGGCAACAATGCGTTATCAGGATCTCTAAACATGCATCCCACATTATAAGCGTGTTGTCTTGAAGAGTAAAAATCAGTGTAATCACCGACCTTTACTGGCATTTGCATTGTCACCTCATTTATATCAGAAAGAGAGCTTTCTATTTTTGATTTATAGCTTTCATCCTGAAAAATAACAGAAAGTTGATTTCTAACTGCACGCCAAGTTTCTTTATCCTTTTTTAAAAAAGAGTTCAAAAATTCACTTTTGAAAAGGTTTTCATCTAAAATAGCATTAAATAAATCTAGTTCAAATAATTTTGAGAGATTTATCACTGTATCTCCGATTCGACTTACAGCAACACTTTCATTATTTATACTAGCTACTCCAAAAGGAATATTTTGAATAGGAAAATCACTACCATTAGGTACTGAAATCCATGATTTTAAGAGGGGATTATTGGCTTCAATCATAGTTTTTTGTTTTATGTTAAGCAAAGATAAATAAACAAATCAAACCAATTATCAACTTTTCAAAAACCTACTAACTATATTTGCATTGTGAGATATGTTGTAGTTTTCTTGTTCATTGCAAAATTCTGTTTTGGTCAACAAGCAGATAGTACTAAAGCTTTTCGATATGCTTTAGGTACTGAAATCGTAATGTATTCTGCTACCATGTATGCTTTAAATGATTTATGGTATAAAGATTACCCCAGAAGTAGTTTTCATTGGTACAATGACAATTCAAATTGGTTACAAATGGATAAGATTGGACATGCAACTACTGCATATAGTGTTGGACTTCAAGGAAGAGATTTAATGTTGTGGGCTGGAGTTCCTAAGAAAAAAGCCTTGTGGTTTGGGGGGCTTTATGGTTCTTTTTTCTTGACAACTATAGAAATACTAGATGGTTTTTCAGAAGAATGGGGCGCCTCATGGGGAGATTTAGTTGCGAATACTACTGGTACGTTGCTGTTTATTGGACAGGAATTACTTTTCAATGAGCAAAAAGTTCAATTGAAATATTCTTTTGCACCCTCAGAATATGCTAAGCAAAATCCAAATTTACTAGGTGAAAACTTTCTTCAACAATCTATAAAAGATTATAATGGTCAGGTATACTGGTTGTCGTTTAACATCAATAGCTTTAGGCAAACTACTGTTCCAGATTGGTTAAATGTTACTATTGGTTATGGAGCTGATGGTATGCTAAATGGTAATGTTGATGAAGTAAACACAAAACGAGAGTTTTATTTAAGTCTTGATGTTAATTTAAGAAAGATTAAAACTAAATCAGGCTTTTTAGGTAAAACACTGAAAATATTGAGCTTTATTAAAGTGCCTATGCCTGCTTTTAAATTTTCTAAAGAGAAAATTTATTTTTACCTAATTCACTATGGACAATAACATAAAGGTAGGAGATTATGTTGACTTCCTTGATAGTCAGGGTGGTGGAGAGGTTATTTCTGTACATAACCAAAATGCAATAATTTTAACTAAAGATGGCTTTGAGGAAGAGCATCTTCTGACTAAGCTGGTTAAAGTTAATTATGACCTTAATAAAACCCTAAAATCGACGCATATCCCTAACGGATTTAAAAAAGTCAGTATAAAAACTGACAAGAATTCCATTTTTAAATCAAAAAGTAAATTGATTTGGGAGATTGACATTCATATTGAAAATTTAGTAGATAATTATTATCATTTGAGTAATTATGAAATTGTTAACTACCAATTAGAAAAGTGTGAAGAAATACTACACAAAGCACTTCAGTCAAAAATACATAAACTTGTTATTATTCATGGAAAAGGGCAGGGGGTATTAAGGAGAGAAGTACATCATTTATTATATTCATTCCGTTTAGATTTTAAAGACTCTGATTATTTAAAATATTCTGGTGGGGCAACAGATGTATTTTTTAGATAAAAAAAGGGGCTAACAATATGTCAACCCCTTTTCAGAACTTAGAACCTAATATAAATAGCCTAATTATTAATTAACCTAAATTCAGTTCGTCTATTTACAGAATGCTCGCGCTCAGTACATGAAACTCCATAAGAACATCTGTTTTTTAACCTCTTTTCACCATAGCCGTTTGCAACTAATAAACTAGAGTTAATTTTTCTTTGTTGAAGATAGTTAACAACAGCTTGTGCTCTTCTTTCTGAGAGTAATTGATTTGACTCGTCTGTTCCTCTTGAATCTGTATGTGAAGCAATCTCAAGTTTAGCTGTTGGATTATTTGCTAAAATTGGTAATAATTTAGTGTCGATAATGTTTTTTGCCTCTTGTGTTAATACATAACTATTTAAGTTCCAGTTTATAGGAAGGACTTGATACTCCACAAGACTACAATCAACCTCTTTCCAACTTGTTAATCCACCTTTTTTGATAATACTTCTCTAGTTACAGTGATGTATTCAGCTGGAACAACTTCTTCAATTGTTTTTGCATCTTGAACTTTAACTGTTCTAGTAATAGTAGAGTATTCAGCAGGAATAATCTCTTCTACAACTCTTGCTGGCTCAGTGATTACTTTTCTTGTATAGTTAGATTTTTGTTCATTAGTAGGTGTTCTCTTAATAGTTGCATTTTGATTTAATCTTTTTGTATTTACGGTTTTATACTCAGCTGGGTAGCCTTTGTAGCACCAGTATTTACAATCATCTGGATTGTTTGATTCACAATCAGGATTTGAAGCGCCCATTTCCCATTGTGCATATTTTGGTTTTATTTCAATCGTCTCCGAATCATCATAAAAAGTTGCTGGGGTTACAGTTAGATTAGAGGCACCTTCTTTTTTGATGTAATCAACAGTTTCTTTACCCCATTTTGCAGGAATAACTCTCAGCTTTTTTTCTTCTGATTTGACTAAAACTTTTTCAGTTCTTTTTTCAAATTTAGCAGGTATCGTTTTGATGATTTTGTAAGAAGGTTTAACTTGAACTTTTACTTCTTCATTTACATAAACATCTGGTGTTGTACATCTGACATAACACTTTCCAGCTTCTGGATTTTCAGGTAAATCTTGCGAGAAAGAACTAATGGCATATAACACCATTAATCCTAATAGTAGAATCTTTTTCATGCTTTAAATAAGTTAATTAATAGTGAGGCAAATATACTATAACTTTGTCAAGTTATATTATTTTTTTGATTCATTAATAATTAATTCTGAGAGTTGTTCTACGCCAATATTACCTTTAATGGCATTAACTAAAATGTTTTTATCTTTATCTAGTAAATACACCTTTGGAGTACCATTAATATCATACAATTGCTTTATGTATGGAAATGGCGTTACATATGGGTCATTATCTCTGTTGTACTCACCATCAACAAAAGTTCTAAATTCAGCAACATTTATCCAATCGCCTATATCATATGTGTCAATGAAGTCCACCCATTTTTCTCTATCTAACTCTACACATACAGCCATTACTGAAATACTAATTCCATCTTCAAGCCATTCATCATAGTTTTGTTTGATAACAGGGATTTCTTTTTTACAATGTCCACAGTCTGGATCATAAAAAATGATCATAGTTAAATCCGTTGGAAACTGGTACATATTATGAATCACCTCAGAGGAGTCTCTTAGCACTAAATTAGGAGCCTTAGAGCCTATCATAAGCGGCTCAATAGTTTCAGCTCTATCGACTATTTTAAACATTTGGGCTTCATCAATCCAATCCACTTCATTGGTGGCATAATGTTTTTTTACTAGATGAACAAAGACCTTTTCAAGTCCCATAATTTTAGATCGCTCGTACTTAGAGGTAAGGTAAGAAACTAAATACCTAAACACTTTAGGGTTTGCTTTTGACTTGCTAATCAAGTAGTCACAAGAAACAATTAAAGAATCGGGCATTTTAGCTGTTAGATTTTCCAAATATGTATTGATTTTACTATGAAATACAGGTGTTCTTAACATTCTGTCATCCGAAAAATCGAGATTGTCAAAAAAGTGTGATTTATAGTAATTAAACTGATAGGTACTATCAATACTACCATCACTATTAACTGGAGGTTCTGGAATGTCAATTTCTTTACTTGCGAGTAATATTTTTGAAAATAATATATCTGGATTTTCTTTAGTAAAGTTTTCTTGAAAGTCCATTACAATTGAACTCATTGATTCAATTTGAGTGTCAATGCTTTTCTTCTCATTTTCCGTTGCTGATTCTTTTTTATCCTGTAGATCTTTTAAGGCACTTTGTTTTTCAGATATAAACTGCATATATCCATAGAATTTTTCATTTTCAATGGAGTTGGTAAATTTCATATTACCTATTAGATTATCTATCGAAGTTGAAAAAGAAAATTCATCTTCAGTAATTACCATTTCAAAGTAGTTGCCATCAGGAAGAACGACCATGTACATACCGTGGTCTAAGGCTTCCTCACCTTCAAAAACAAATTTGCCATTATCATCAATTTCAGCAGTATCCTTAGCATATTGTTTATCGCCATAATAGTACGCTAGCATACAAGTGGAATCATTCAAGCCGACTACTTGACCATCATATTTAAAACCCTGAGAATAGATGCTAAAAAATGGTAGCAATGTGAAAAGTAGTAAAAGTGTGTTTTTATTCATTTTGCAAAAATAAGAGTTTAAACATTAACTTACATAACGTGTAATCAACAATTCTATTTTTTTTGTTTGCTATTTTTTTTGAGGTAAGCATCTACAGATACAGTAGTTATAATGAGTAAACCACCAATATAAAATGATAAATTCATGTTTTCTGACTCACCAAAAATAAGTAGTGCTAATAGCACACTATATACTGGTTCTAAATTCACAGCCATAATAACGTTGTAAGGAGATAAAAACTTCATTACTTCAACACTTATTACAAAAGCAAAACTTGTGCAAATACCGCCTAAAATAATCAGGTATAAAATATCTTTAGAGCTAATATTAAGGTCACTGAAAGCTATATTGTTTGAAAATAAAAGGTAGACTGATATTATTAAAAAACCGCCTAACATTTCAATAAGTGTAATTTTTTCAGAACTTACCTTATTGACATAAAGAGCATTCAAAATGGTAAATAATGTAGCGAGAAAAGCAGCTATTACACCATAAACAAAACCCAATACATAGGAGAAATCAGCATTTAATGCTAACCCTATTGCAAAAAGAACAACGATGCTTAAAATCAATTCTCTAAATTGTATTTTTCGCTTGAGAATCAGAGGCTCTAAAAATGAGGAGAATAAAGAGGATGTACCCATGCAAACTACGGCAACAGACACATTAGAAACTTTTATGCTCTCAAAGAAAAATAACCAATGAGCAGCAACAACGAAGCCTATTCCAAGTATTTGAATAAAATTATTTTTTGATATCTTAAAATTTGATGTGAAATAAATGTAAGCTAGAAGAAAAACAAATGCAATAAGCATTCTGTACCACACCAACACTGTTGACCCACAATCAATTAATTTACCTAGAACACCAGTAAAGCCAAGTAGAATGACAATAAAGTGCATCGATAATAAACTGTTTTTATGAATGAAATCCCTCAAATTTTTCTAATTTTAACATGCAAATCAAACCGTTTGTTTTTAATAATACAAGTTAAATAATCATGATAGCAATAGTTTCTCCAGCAAAATCCTTAGATTTTAAAAGTTCTACACCTACTTCTAAGTATAGTCAAGCTGAGTTTTTGGATAAAAGTCAAGAGCTTGTTGATGTTCTAAGAACATATTCACCATCTCAATTATCAAAATTGATGAAGATAAGTTTAGATCTAGGGACATTAAACTGTGAGAGGTATCAAGAATGGAATAGACCATTTAATGTAGAAAATGCTAAACAATCAATTTTTGCATTTACTGGTGATGTATATAAAGGCTTGGATGCAATAAGCATGTCAGAAAAGAATTTAGAATTCTGTCAAAAACAATTTAGAATATTATCTGGACTATTCGGAATGCTTAAACCTTTAGATTTAATGCAAGCTTACAGGCTTGAAATGGGTACCAGAATGCAATTTAGTGATGCACATGATAATCTATATTCATTTTGGAAGGAAACCCTTACT
Organism: Flavobacteriales bacterium; assembly: GCA_016779935.1. NCBI lineage: Bacteria > Pseudomonadati > Bacteroidota > Flavobacteriia > Flavobacteriales > Flavobacteriales bacterium. Next base: position 374,938 of record JADHMQ010000001.1, on the reverse strand, counting down.
AATAAGCTAAATAACGAGTTAAAAGAAAGTAAATCTACATATGTTTTGAATTTAGCATCTAACGAATACTCAAAAGCTATCAATTTTAAAAATATAAATGCTGAAGTCATTTCGCCTATTTTTAAAGATTGGAAGAATGGAGAGTATAAGATTATAAGTTTTTATGCTAAAAAAGCCAGAGGACTTATGGGGCGTTATTTCATTGATAATGAATTGTCAAGTCCTGAAGACTTAAAAGGCTTTGATTATGAAGGATATACTTATGACTCCAATTTATCAAATGATAAACCTTTCACTTTTACAAGAAGGCAATAGTGTTTATGCATTTAATACGGTAGGAAAACTGATGTAATTACCTAAAATTAGCTTTTGAAACATCACAAATATTGTTAATAACTTTTTCTAGAAGGACTATCTTTGAAAAAATTACATTCTTCTCTAGCCATTTATAAATTGTCATAATTAAGCATTCATCATATGCTAAATAAATGTTTATCTATTTAAAATAATTTAACCTTATTTAAAGGTTTTTAATTAATGTAAATAATTGATTTATAGTTCTTTATGTTATTAAATATATAATTTAAAGTTTTTTAGAATTTCACAACTTTTTAACACAAGAATATGAAAAAGTAATGGCTTTATCTTTCATTTTCAAAAGTTCTAAACTGCATCAAATCTATAGCTCTCAAAAATGTGATTTTTATTGTCAATAATTAATAATGTTTTTTTTACCCGAAAAGAGAAGAGAGATATAATTTTTTATAAATTGTACTCGACAAAGAAATATATTAATCATTAATTAAAATTTTATAATTATGGCATTTTCGCACACTAATACTAAAGGTCAAACTTATTTTTTAAACTCTAAAGATGTAACTTTAAAGTCAACAGGTAGAGTTCAAACAATCTATTATTTCTCAAAAGACGAGCGTAGTACTGGTTTAGACGCAGTTCCTGCAGGAAAGAAGGTTGTAGAAAATTCAAAAACTGGACTTCCTTTCCTAAAGAAAGCGTAGTTTAAACTATATATCTAATAAATAAGAGCCTCTTCATGTGAAGGGGCTTTTTTTTATTTAATGCTTTTTATAATACTCTAGAAATAAAAAAGGTTAGTTTTGCAAACTCATTAATTAACCTATTTAACACTTTGAAAAGTTTCTCAGAATTAGGACTTTCTAAATCATTATTGCAAGTTCTACCTGAACTTGGTTTTGAAACTCCCTCACCTATACAAGAACAATCTATTCCTTTACTTAATGAAAAACCACAAGACTTCATTGGTTTAGCACAAACTGGTACAGGTAAAACAGCCGCGTTTGGTTTACCACTACTTGATCGGGTAAATCCAGATCAAAAAGATACACAAGCTCTAATCTTAGCTCCAACTAGAGAATTAGGTCAGCAAATAGCTGGTCAATTAGAAATTTTCGCAAAGTATCTGCCAAATATTACTATTCAATCTGTTTATGGTGGTGCTTCTATTGTTGTTCAAATGAAGGACATCAAACGAAAAACGCCACAAATTGTAATTGCTACACCAGGTAGATTATTAGATTTAATGAGAAGAAAAGTGTTAGACTTAAGCACCATTAGATTTGTAGTTCTTGACGAAGCAGATGAAATGCTTAATATGGGATTCAAAGAAGATTTGGATGATATTTTAGCTTACACTGGAGATACTAAAAATACATGGTTATTTTCGGCCACAATGCCTAAAGAAATAAGACATATTGTAAAAAGTTATATGTCTAATCCAGTAGAAGTAAAGGTATCTACTGGAAACCAAGTAAATGAAAATATAGAACACCAGTATGCTGTTGTGAAGTCTTCAGACAAATTTGAAGGTTTAAAAAGAGTTTTAGACGTCGAAGAAGGTTTTAGAGGAGTAATATTCTGCCGTACTAGAATTAAAACTCAGCAATTAGCCGATGATTTAAATAAAAGCGGCTATCAATCAGAAGCACTGCATGGCGATTTATCGCAAGCGCAGAGGGACAGGGTAATGAAGAGATTTAAAAATCACACTCTTCAGGTACTTGTAGCCACTGATGTTGCAGCTCGAGGTATTGATGTGAACGACTTAACACACGTTATCCATTATGCACTACCTGATGACCCTTCATATTATACACACAGAAGTGGCCGAACTGCTAGAGCTGGTAAAAAAGGAATTTCCTTGTCACTATTAACCAATAGAGATATGAGGAAGCTAGATAATTTAGAGAAAAGTCTAAAACTGAAAATTGATAAAATAAGCATTCCATCAGTTGATGACATTTTAAATATTCGTTTAACTAATTGGGCAAAACGTATCACTGAATTGCCAGTAAAAAAGGAGCTTAATGGTAAACTCCTTACAGAAATACAAATGTTACTTGGCTCTATGAGTTTTGAAGAACTTGTAGAGAAGTTAGTCTCTCAAGAAATAGATGGCTTAAACTATAATAATAGTCGTAAAAACCTTAACGAAAGCGAAAGAGCTTCCAAACGTTCAAGTAAGGACTCGAAACGAAGTGATAAGGGTAGAGAGGATAGAAGAGACCGTTCTAAATCTGACTTCAAACGCAAAGACGATATAAAAGGTAAAAAATCATCAAAAAAAGGAACACGATTTTTTATTAATGTTGGTAAAATGGATGGAGTTAGTAAATCAGATATGATTGACTTTATTGCAGATACAGCCAAAATTCGTAAATCAGACTTAGGTAACGTTGACCTTCAAAAAAACTGTAGCTTTTTTGAAGTCGATAGTCGTCATTCTAAAAATATCTCAAACAGTTTTAGAGGTATTTATATAGATGGAAGAGAATTAAGAGTTAATAGAGATTCAAAATAAAATATGCAATCAATAAGAAACATAGCAATTATTGCTCATGTTGACCATGGTAAAACTACGCTAGTCGATAAGATAATTCAATCGTGCGAAATATTAGACAGTAGAAAAGATACAGTTGAACTTATACTAGATAATAACGATTTAGAAAGAGAAAGAGGAATTACAATTCTGTCTAAAAACGTTTCTGTAACTTATAAAGATGTAAAAATAAACATTATTGATACTCCAGGTCACGCCGATTTTGGCGGAGAAGTAGAACGTGTATTAAAAATGGCAGATGGTGTACTTCTATTAGTTGATGCTTTTGAAGGCCCAATGCCGCAAACACGATTTGTTTTAGGAAAAGCTATCGAACTTGGATTAAAACCTATTGTTGTTGTCAATAAAGTAGACAAAGAAAATTGTACTCCTGATATTGTCAATGAAGCAGTTTTTGAGTTGATGTTTAACCTAGAAGCTGAAGAAGATCAATTAGACTTCACTACTATTTATGGTTCGTCTAAGATGGGATGGATGAATACCGATTGGAAAAATCCAAATGACAACATATTTCCTCTTTTAGATGCCATTCTAGAAAATATACCTGAAGCTCCTTATAATGAAGGAACTCCTCAAATGCAGATTACTTCTCTTGATTATTCTTCATTCAAAGGACGTATTGCTATTGGTAGAGTTTTTAGAGGTGACTTAAGTACTGGCAAAGACTACCTGCTTTGCAAAAAAGGAAACCAAAAGAAAGTCCGTATAAAAGAATTATTTGTTTTTAGTGGATTAGGTAGGGAGCAAGTACAAACTGTTCGTAGTGGCGATTTATGTGCTATAATAGGCTTAGATGATTTTGAGATTGGTGATACACTTGCTGATTTAGAAAACCCTGAAGCCATGTCACGAATAAAAGTGGATGAACCAACCATGAGTATGTTGTTTACCATTAACAATTCTCCATTTTTTGGAAAAGAAGGAAAATTTGTCACTTCAAGACACCTGAGAGATAGACTTTATAAAGAAACTGAAAAGAACTTGGCACTAAAGGTTGAGGCTACCGATACTGAAGATAAATTTAATGTATATGGAAGAGGTATACTTCACTTATCAGTATTAATAGAAACAATGAGGAGAGAAGGCTATGAACTTCAAGTCGGAAAGCCTCAGGTTATCATTAAAGAAATAGATGGGCAAAAGCATGAGCCATTTGAAACATTAGTGATTGACGTTCCAGAAAACTTTTCTGGAAAAGCAATAGAACTTGTTACTCAACGAAAAGGTGACCTCTTGGTTATGGAACCAAAAGGCGATTTACAACATTTGGAATTTGATATACCTTCAAGAGGTTTAATCGGATTAAGAAATAATATGCTGACCTCTACTTCAGGTCAAGCTGTAATGACTCACCGATTTAGAGAATACAAACCTTACAAAGGGGAAATTCCTTCAAGGTTAAAGGGTTCTTTAATTTCTTCAGAACAAGGTCCAGCTACTCCTTTTGCATTAAATAGATTACAAGATAGAGGGCGATTCTTTGTAGCTCCTGCTGATGTAATATACAAAGGACAAGTAATTGGAGAACACTCGAGAGATAACGACTTAGAAGTTAACCTAGTAAAAGGAAAGCAATTGACTAATATGCGAAAATCAGGAACTGATGACGCTATGAAAATTGCTCCTAAAATTCAATTTTCACTAGAAGAAGCAATGGAATACATTGCTGAAGATGAATACTTGGAGGTTACACCAGAAAGTTTGAGAATGAGAAAGATTTAATTTCAAAACTCAACACTCTTTATTCTTTAGTTATCTTTGAATTATGAGAATAGCAGTAATAGGAGGAGGCGCAGCAGGTTTTATGGCTGCTATTTCAGCAAAACATTCTTCCCCTATATCTGAGGTATTATTATTCGAAAAATCTAACAAGCTATTATCAAAAGTAAAGATTTCAGGTGGTGGAAGGTGCAATGTCACCAATGCCTGTTTTAGTATTTCAGAATTATCAAAAAATTACCCTAGAGGAGGAGCTTTTCTCAAGAAGTCTTTTCCCTATTTTTTTACTAAAGATACTATCGAGTGGTTTGAGGATAGAGGCGTTCAGTTAAAAGCTGAAAATGATAACAGAATGTTTCCCATTACTGATAATTCACAGACGATTATTGATTGTTTATTAAATGAATGTAAAAAAGTAGGTGTAGAAATTAAACTAAAAAAAACTTTAAATAAAATCACAAAAACTGATGCTTGCTTTAATCTAGAAATTAACGATGAAATCATCAAAGTTGATAGAGTAATAATTGCCACTGGAGGAAGTCCAAAAAAACAAGGATTTGATTGGTTGTCCGAATTAGGAATATCAATCGTTGATCCCGTACCTTCATTATTCACTTTCAATATGCCTAGTGAAAAGATAAAGGATTTAATGGGGGTAGTTGCGCACAACACCTCAGTAAGCATTCAAGGTGTAAAGCAAAAACAATATGGTCCATTATTAATTACACATTGGGGAATGAGTGGACCAGCAATACTAAAAGCATCAGCATGGTATGCTAGAGAGTTAGAGTCTAAAAGCTATAATTTCAAGATTAATATTAATTGGTCTAACCTTTCAGAACAAGAATATATTTCAATTCTCTCTGAGAATAAAAACAGTAATAGAACCATTTCTAATAAAAACCCCTTTGATTTACCTAATAGGTTATGGAGATTTTTACTAGAAAAAGTAAATATTCCCACTGATTCTACTTGGAATAACATATCTAAAAAAGCGACTAATAGACTATTAAATGCCTTACTTAATGACTCATATGAAGTAAAGGGTAAAACAACCTTCAAAGAGGAATTTGTAACCTGTGGAGGAGTATCGCTAGATGAAGTTAATCCAAAAACATTAGAAAGTAAATTATATGATGGATTATATTTTTGTGGTGAAGTACTAAATATAGACGGTATTACAGGGGGATTTAATTTTCAAGCAGCATGGACAACCGGTTTTTTAGCTGGTAAAAACAGTGTACAATGAACTATTTATCAGTAGAAAATTTAGGCAAAAACTATGGTGAACGCATTCTTTTTGAATCTCTAACTTTTGGACTTAGCCAAGGTGATAAAATGGCCCTTATTGCAAATAATGGAACAGGGAAATCTAGTTTACTTAAAATAATAGCATCTGAAGACATCGCAGATGAAGGTAGTGTATCTCTAAGAAAAGGCATAAGAACAGGTTATTTAGCACAAGAACCTAACTTTGACAACTCGCTTACTATTGATGAATTACTAACACAAAGCCAAACAAATACTAATCAACTAATACAAGAATACGAACAAGCTTTAGAAGATTTTTCAAATAATAAATTACTGAACAGCAATACTTTAGAGGATTTAACTGCTAAAATGGATAATGCAAATGCATGGGATTACGAAAGAAGAATAAAACAAATCCTATCAAAATTCAACATCAATAATCTTTCACAAAAAGTGGGTGATTTATCAGGTGGACAGAAAAAACGTTTATCTCTAGCATTGTTATTGCTTGATGAGCCTGAATTACTTTTACTTGATGAACCTACCAACCATTTAGATGTTGATATGATAGAGTGGCTAGAAAAATATCTTCAGCAACAGAAAATCACCCTATTAATGGTTACTCATGATAGGTATTTCCTTGATAGAGTTTGTAACCATATACTAGAGATGGAAGATGGAAAATTATACCATCATACAGGTAATTATGCTTATTTCTTAGAAAAACGTGCTGAACGAGAAGCGGTTTACAACACTGAATTATCAAAAGCTAATAAGTTGATGAAAAAAGAGCTAGAGTGGATGAGAAGGTCTCCAAAAGCTCGTACAACCAAATCTAAATCACGTATAACCAATTTCGAGACTATAAAAGAAAAGGCTACCAATAAGAAAGTGAAACAAGAGCTGAACTTAGAAATCAAGATGAGTAGAATAGGGGGCAAGATACTTGAGCTAAAGAAGATATATAAATCCTACGATAAAATTGATATTCTAAAAGGCTTTGATTACACATTTAAAAGAGGAGAGAGGATAGGCATTGTCGGTAAAAATGGAGTAGGGAAATCTACATTTCTAAATATACTAACTGGAAATGAAACAGTAGATTCCGGAAAAGTAAATGTTGGTGAAACTATTGTATATGGTTATTTTACTCAAAAAGGCATACAGTTGAAAGAGGATAGAAGGGTAATAGACTCACTTAAAGATATTGCTGAAGTTATTATTATGGCTGACGGCAAAAAAATAACAGCTTCTCAAATGCTTACCCACTTTATGTTTCCGCCAAAAACACAACACACCTTTGTATCCAAGCTAAGTGGTGGAGAAAAAAGAAGACTATATCTTCTTATGGTACTCATGAAAAATCCAAACTTTTTAATCCTTGATGAGCCTACAAACGATTTAGATTTATTGACACTAAATGAACTCGAAGAGTTTTTATTACAATTTGCAGGCTGTCTTATTATCGTATCTCATGACAGATACTTTATGGATAAACTCACCGACCATCTTTTTGTCTTTAAGGGAAATGGCGAAATTAAAGATGAGTATTGTAGTTATAGTGAGTATAGAGAAAAGCAAATCTTAGAAGAAAAACTCACTAAAGAACAAAAAGTAAAAGCTCCAGAAGAAAAGACAGTTGAAAAAAAGACCAATAAAGTAAGCTATAAAGACAAGTTTGAGTACGAACAGCTAGAGAAAGATATTGAAATATTGGAAAAACAAAAGCAAGAACTTGAAAATGAATTGCAAAAAGAAGGCTTGACTTTCGATGATATCAACACTAAAAGTGAAGAACTGGGAAAGATTATCCAAACACTTGACGATAAGACCTTAAGATGGCTTGAGCTAGATGAATTAATGTAAAGGTATTTTCAAAGTGTTTTGAAGTCCTACAGCCATGTTTTTGGCACTATATTTAGCTTTTTCTGCTACTTCACCTTTGAACAAATCGTTTATAGTGTTTTCCCATAAAAACAACCACCTCTGAAAATATTCTGCTTTTAAGGGTTCATTTTTATTGACATAAAAGTGTTTCAGCATTGGATTCCCCTTGTAAGAGACATCACCAAATAATACCGTTTGCCAAAAGGAATACATGCGAGGTAAATGATAATCCCAATTCACTCTTTGGATTTCTGTAAAGATATATCCAATCATGTCATCACTTACAACTTTTTGGTAAAATGAATCTACTAATTGTTTGATATCCTCATATGTTTTAATATTTCTCATTCGCTTTAATCTAATATTAATAGACAGATAGAGTCATCAATACCAACAACAGAATGCAATTCTTCTTTTGGAATATCTACTTTTTCTAAACTATTTAATGTAATATCCTTATGTGAAGTTTTGTACTCAACTTTACCCTTTAAAACTCTCAGAATTGCTAAATCATTAGTACTAGGAATTTTATGCTCTTTTAACTCAACACCTTTTGAAAGTTCTATAAGGATTACTTTAGAATTTTCTTTTTTCCAAAGAAGGTTAGTAACAGGTTTTGCCATTACTCTATGCCACTAAAAAAGCATAAAAAATAAATAAAATAGATAAAATTACTGAAGAAGTGAAAATACTAACTACCCACTTTAATGGTGATTGAGCAATAGCTGCTGCATTAGCACCCATTGCAAAAAAAGCTACGATAGCTACAGGAATAAAAAAGGCACTTTGATTCAACTCAAATAGATAGTAAATAGCAATAGATGCTAGTGCTGTTCCAAATGTGATGGTAAACATCATAATGGAAAATCTATAGAATTCCATTTCTTTCCAGAATTGAGAATCGTTATATTTTTCAATTAAACTCATACGTTTTTAAATATTTAGTTAACTTTACGATATCAAAATTCTGACTTAAAGCGTACTTATTATATGATTTAGGTCATAAAACTTATTAGCCATGATATCAAGCGACTTACTTATAAGGTACAACGCTCGTTTAAAAGAATACAAAGAAGGAGACTTTCTTTTTAGACAAAACGATATTCCTAGATATTATTTTCAATTGGATAAAGGTGAAGTCAAAGTTTGCAATACAAACTCATTTGGAAAAGAGTTTATACAATCCATTTTTTCAGAAGGAAGAGGAGTAGGAGAATCGGCCCTATTAGGAGAATATAAATACCCTGCAAATTGTATAGCTCTTGAAGAAAGTAAAGTTTGGTTACTTCCCAAAAAGGGTTTTTTATCCTTATTAGAGGAAAACATGAATGTACATTTTGAAGTATCTAAAGCCATTTCAAAACACTTGCACTATAAAGCAGTTATATCATCAGAAATATCTATTGAAAACCCAGAGCATAAAATAATTGCACTTATTGATTACCTGAAGAATGATATTTATAAAATACATGAACCATTTGAATATAAAGTAAGGTTAAGCAGGCAGCAATTGGCAGACTTAATAGGTCTAAGAGTAGAAACAGTAATTAGAACTATTAAAAAGCTTGAAGCTCAGAATAAAATCAAATTAATTAAACACAAAATTTTTAGATGAAATTAGTCCGAATTTTTACTTTTGTTGATTATAATTAAAACCCTTTAAAACATGAAAAAACACTACTATTTGCTGATTTTACTTTCTGTTATTGCATTTCTCATTGCGTGTAAAGTCAATCCTTTTACTGGAAAAAGCAACTTGAATATGTACCAATCTAGTGAACAATTATTTCCCATGGCATTTCAAGAATACGATAAGTTTATTTCAGAAAATACCGTAATAAAAAATACTAAGGAAAGTCAAATGATTACAACGGTAGGACAAAAAATTGCTAATGCCGCTGATAAATGGCTAAAAGCAAATGGATACCCCGATTATTTAAAAGATTACAAATGGGAATACAACCTAGTAGAAGATGAAAATGTAAACGCATGGTGTATGCCTGGAGGAAAAATCGTTTTTTACACTGGTATTTTACCGATTACACAGTCAGAAACAGGTATTGCTGTAGTTATGGGACATGAAGTAGCTCATGCTTTGGCTGATCATGGAGCTCAGCGAATGAGTGCCGGAACTGTTCAACAAGCTGTAGCAATTGCAGGAAATGTAGCATTAAGTGAAAAAGACGCTGAACGAGAAACGTTTAATTCTTTGTATGGAATTGGAACCACTTTAGGTGTTATGTTACCATTTAGCAGAAGTCACGAAACAGAAGCTGATAAAATTGGATTAAACATTATGGCAATTGCTGGATATAATCCTGACGAAGCTGCGAAGTTATGGGTAAGAATGAAATCAGCACACGGAAGTTCTACGCCAGAGTTTTTGAGTAAACATCCATCAAACGATACGAGAATTAAAAATCTTACTAAATGGGCTCTAGAGGCTAAAGCTGAGGCAAAGAAATTTGGAGTAACAACTTTTAAGTAAAAACAATTATAATCTTTTTCAAAACATTCTTTTATTAACGATAATTAATATTATGTTAAGTAGACATAATGAAAGTAAAGGAAGTATTTAGTACTTCCTTTTTTTCTTCTACTCTATTTTAGTTTATCACTTACTGTTTTATAACCATCATCATTACCATTTCTGTAGTATAATTCCTTTAAGACTAAAAGTATATTTCTATCGTCTGGTTCTAAAGAATAACATTTCTCAATGTACGGTAAGCCTTTCAGCATAGTATCATCGGCTTTCTTTTTCTCTATCTCGTATTTTTTATAATCTTGAATTTCATTAGCTTTTTTAAGCATATCACCACCTTTATTGTAGTACATTACGCCTAAATTGTATAAAGCATCGTAAAAGTCTGGTTTAATATTTACAGCTTCTTTGTAAGCATTTTCCGCTTTCTCAAAGTTTCCTAAATTATCGTAACTACTTCCCAATGCAAAAAACAACTGGTGATTGTTTGGATCTTCTTCAACAGCTAAAGTTAAAAGCTCTTCAGCTTTAGAAAAATCCTCTTGTCCTAGATAATAATTTAATTCAGCGATAATTAGATTTACATCCGTATCAAAAAATTCTCTTCCAGTTTTAAGTATTTCTAAGGCCTCATCTTGTTTTCCTTCCTCAACTAGAATATTTGAATAATATGAGTAAATCTGAGGGTCTTGATAATTTACATCAATTAATTTCTGTAAATACTCTTTAGATGCACTGTTATTCTTTTCAGCATATGATACATAGAACAAGTTTAACCAAATACTCTCTTTAGTTACATTGCTTCTTTGTAAGTTTTCTTCTGATAATGGTAATAAATCAAAAATCTTATTAAAAATCTTTTTAGATGCGTCAAAATTCTTTTTGTTGTACATCTCAACGCCTTTATTAAATAACCCTACTCCTGCTTTTGTAATGTTATTAGTCAATTCGTCCTCATCGAACCATTTCTTAGCTTTTGGATGGTTATATACAACTTCCCAGCTTTCGGCACATTTTAAAATTGCCATATCATCAAGAGCCTTAAACTTTTCATTGGAATATACCTCAAAATATATCTTTCCTCTATAATTATGCATCTTAACGTCATTGGCTGTACTGGAATTTTCAGCAGCTAATTCTATATAGTTAACAGCTTCTTCAATATTTTCTTTTTCAAGAGCACGAAATGCATTTTGAACATTATTTTTCTGAGCAAATACATTTACGCTAGAAAAAACTAATAGTGCTACAAATAAATTATTTAAACCTTTCATATCTAGTTATTATTTAATTTTCATTTCAACTACTTTACCAAATTTCTCTAATTTATCTTTTAGAGCATATTTGTTACCTACAACTACTACAACATGATTTTCTTCATCTAAGTATTTATTAGCTAAAGATTTTATGTCTGAAGTTGTTAAACTATTAAGAATAGTTTTCTGTCTTTTTGTGTAGTCCCTATCAAGTCCATAACGTTGAATTCTGGCAAGAAATCTAGTTTTCTGAAAAGCGGTTTCATATTTCAAGGCATCAGAGTTTGTTAGTGAACTTTTGGTGAATTCTAATTCTTCATCACTAATTTCTTCATTTAAATACTTATTTAACTCATAATAAATCTCTGTAAGCGCACTGTCCGTTGCTTCTGACCTTACAGAGGCATTAATGAAAAACATACCGTCTGTATCGTTCCCACTAAATCCTGAACGAATTCCATAGGTAAAACCCTTGTCTTCTCTTAAATTTAGGTTAAGTCTACTACTAAATGTGCCCCCAAGCAGGAAGTTCATAATATTTGCACGGTAATACTCTCCTTCAACATCGTATTTTAAACCTTTATGAGCAAGAGTAATTATAGATTGAGGGCCTGGTTTATGAACTAAATAGATAGTTTTACCTTCTATTGGCTCCATTGAAAGGTTCTTATTAATACTTACATCACTTCTCTCCCATTTATTTAGGAATTGTAAACGTGGCATAATCTCTTCCTTAGTTAAGTCACCAACAACTACAACACTAGCTAATGAAGCATTGTATTGTTTTTTATAAAACTCTTCAATTTCAGAAAGTTTAATTTTTTCAACACCTTTTACAGAAGGCATTACCCCTCTAATTGTATTTCCATACATTAATTCCGCTAATGCTTGACTAGACATATTTCTAGCTGACTTTTTATCATTATTGATAGATTCTTTCAGTTGCTTTTTATTACGCTCGAAGTCTTCTTCACTAAAGGCTGGGTTAAATAGTTTTTCTTCTAGTAATTTAACGGTTTCGTCGATATTACTTACTAAACTAGAAATAAATATAGACGAAGTTCTATCTGATGAGTTAAAGGAAATAGAACTTCCTAATTCATCTAACTTTGAGCTCATCTCCTCAGTAGTGTAATTTTTAGTACTTTCATTTAACATCATTGCTGTTAAGTCTGAAATACCTGCTTTTTTAGTGTTTTCTATAAGTAAATCACCTCCTTCAAGAGTGATTAAAATATTAACTTTTGGCACTTCTTTATTCTCTGCACCAATTACTGGAATTGAACCCCCTCCTTCAGAAGCCATTTTATTGATGTTCGTTTCATAATATATTGGAATTGAAACTGACTTAGCAGCTGAAGGTGTTGGTCTTACTGACCTATCAAATGAATCTGTTGGTTTATTGTAAGTAAGCCCTTCATATTGTGGATCCTTTTTGAAAGGAACATGTGCGAATGGATTAATGCTTTGTACAGAGTCTTCTGAGAATGGAGGTAATGGAAAATAATCAATACCTACAGATTTTTTATTCTTAATGTATTTTAAATAAACCTTTTTTACTTCCTCTAAAGTAACGTTTTCATATCTTTCAATTTCTTTGCCAAAGTTGTATGGCTCATCAAGTAAATATGACCACATTGTCAATTGACCAGCTTTTCCGGCAACACTTGAAAGGCCATCTATAATAGCGGAACGCATTGTAGATTTAAACCTGTCTAGAGCCTCTTGTGTAATGTATGATTCAAAGTTATTGACTAATTCACTCACTTTATTTTCAGTTTCTGCAAACGTAAAGTCTGGATAAGAAACTACTTGAATAGAAAACTCTCCAGAAAGTTCATAACATGGGTGACTTACAGATGCTTGAACGGCTTTTTCTGTTTTAACAAACTCTTTGTAAAATAAAGAGTTATTTCCTCCACCGATCATGTCAGCTAATGCATCTAATGCAGGCTCGTCTTTGTGGTAATTTCCAACTGTTGGATAAACAAAGGCTGCAAGAGGAAAATAGATTCTATCAGCAAACTTTCTATATTTATTTTGTGGAAGATTTACTCTAGGTACTCTTAGCTTTCTTACTTCTTGCCCTCTAGGAATTGGTCCGAAGTATTTATTAGCCATGTTAACTACATCACTGGTTTTTACATCACCAGCAACCACTAGATATGCATTATTAGGTCCGTACCAACGTTTGAAGAAATCTTTTAATTCTTCAACTGTTACTCTATCTAGGTCGTCTACATAACCAATAATTGGCCATGAATAAGGGTGACCATCAGGATATAACGTTTGTCCCATAACTTCGTAAAGCATTCCATAAGGAACATTTACCTGATTCTGCATTTTTTCATTCTTTACAGCATTTCTTTGATTTTCAAATTTCTTTTGAGTTACAGCTTCCAGTAAGAATCCCATTCTATCAGCTTCAAGCCATAATGCAGTTTCTAACTGATTACTGGGTAATGTTTCAAAATAGTTTGTTCTATCTCTGTTGGTTGTGCCATTCATTGTACCACCAATTTCTGAGATGATTTTGAAGTGTTCATCATCACCTACATTTTCAGAACCCTGAAACATCATATGCTCAAAAAAGTGGGCGAAACCTGTCATACCAATTTGCTCTCTGTTCGAACCTACATGATATGTAACTTCAACATGAACCATTGGATCTGAATTGTCCTCATGAACAATAATAGTAAGACCATTGTCTAATTGCCAAACCTCATAAGCAATATCATAATCATTTTGAGGTTCAATTTTATGCAATAATGTTTGAGAGAAAGCAAAATTAACACTCACTGATAGAGCAGCGAAAACTAAAAGGAAATTTTTCATTTTGAATATTTGATTAATTATTTCATCAGCAAAAGAACGTTAAATAATATATTTTATTCTTCTGATGTTGTTTCGTTTTCATTAGTATTTTCTACTCCGTCCTCTGTCTCTTCTTCTAGACTAGCAGCTGGTACACGTGCTACTGCAGCGATAGAATCATTTTCTCTTAGTTTAATGATTCTAACTCCTTGAGTAGCTCGTCCCATTTGACGTAGGTCTGCAACTGATATTCTTATTGTTATTCCTGATTTATTAACAACCATTAAATCATTTTCATCAGTAACATTTTTAAGAGCAATAAGTTTACCTGTTTTATCGGTAACATTAATGGTTTTAACACCTTTACCTCCCCTGTTTGTAATTCGGTAATCTTCAATACTTGAACGTTTACCATACCCATTTTCAGAGACAACAAGTACATCAGATTCAAAATCATTAACACAAATCATTCCAACAACTTCATCTTTTTCATTAGAAAGTGTAACACCTCTAACACCAGAAGCAGTTCTTCCCATAGGTCTTACTTTTTCTTCTTCAAATCTAATAGCTTTACCAGATTTTACAGCTAACATAATTTGAGAATTTCCAGTAGTTAGTTTAGCCTCAAGAAGTTGATCTTCATCTCTTACTGTAATAGCGTTAATTCCATTTTGTCTAGGTCTTGAATATGATTCTAATGAGGTCTTTTTAATAACCCCTTTCTTAGTACACATTACTACAAAATGATTGTTCACGTATTCCTCGTCCTTAAGGTCCTTAGTGTTGATAAAGGCCATCACTTTATCATCAGAAGGAATATTAATCATATTCTGAATAGCTCTTCCTTTAGTAGCTTTAGCTCCTTCAGGAATCTCAAACACTCTTAACCAGAAACAACGTCCTTTTTCAGTAAAGAACAGCATATAATCGTGATTATTTGCCACAAAAATGTCTTCTAAAAAATCGGAATCTCTAGTCGATGCTCCTTTAGAACCAATACCACCTCTATTTTGAGATTTGTATTCTGTAAGTTTAGTTCTCTTAATATAGCCTAAATGAGAAATTGTTATTACCACCTCTTCATTTGGAATCATATCTTCGATTCTGAAATCTCCACCATCATATTCAATAGTAGAACGTCTTTCATCACCATACTTTTCTTTTACTTCATGAAGTTCTGTTTTGATGATATCCATTCTTACATCTTCATTATCAAGAATATTCTTCAAAAAAGTGATAGTTTTCATGAGCTCATCGTATTCTTCTTTTAACTTATCTCTTTCAAGACCCGTTAATTTTTGAAGTCTTAAATCAAGAATAGCTCGTGCTTGAACTTCTGACAACTTGAAGGTGTTGATTAAGCCGTTTCTAGCGTCCTCTGGCGTTCTTGAAGATCGAATCAATGATATTACTTCATCGAGACTATCAATAGCTATTAGTAGACCTTCTAATATGTGTGCGCGTTTTTCAGCTTGTTCTAATTCAAATTGGGTTCTTCTAACAACAACTTCATGTCTATGCTCAACAAAGTGCGCAATGATTTGTTTAAGATTTAACTGCTCAGGTCTCCCTTTAACTAATGCAATATTATTTACACTAAATGAAGATTGAAGTTGAGTGTATTTGAACAGTTTATTTAATACTATATTAGGTATAGCATCTCTTTTTAGTTCATATACAACTCTCATCCCATTTCTATCTGACTCATCTCTAATATCATGAATTCCGTCAATTCTTTTATCATTGATTAAGTCGGCTGTTTTCTTAATCATATCGGCCTTATTGACCATGTAAGGAATTTCAGATACAATAATAGCTTCTCTATTTCCTACTTCTTCAAATGAAGTTTTGGCACGGATTACTACTCTTCCTTTTCCAGTTTCAAAAGCTTCTCTTACGCCTTCATAACCATAAATAATACCACCTGTTGGGAAGTCAGGTGCTTTGATATGTTGCATAAGCCCCATTGTATCAATATCTCTGTTGTCTATGTAAGCAATTGTAGCATCAACAACTTCTGACAAATTATGAGGAGCCATATTAGTTGCCATACCAACAGCAATACCAGATGTTCCATTACATAATAAGTTAGGGATTCTTGCGGGTAAAACTACTGGCTCTTTGATGGTATCATCAAAGTTCAGTTGATAATCAACTGTGTTCTTTTCAATATCAGAAAGTAATTCTTCAGCAGGCTTACGAAGTCTAGCTTCTGTATAACGCATAGCAGCAGGGCTATCACCATCAATTGACCCAAAGTTACCTTGACCATCTACAAGCATATACCTCAATGACCACTCTTGAGCCATTCTCACCATTGTGTCGTAAACAGAGGTGTCTCCATGAGGATGGAACTTACCCAATACTTCCCCCACAATACGTGCAGATTTTTTATAGGCTTTAGTTGAAGTTACACCTAATTCGTGCATCCCAAATAAAACCCTTCTATGTACAGGTTTTAAACCATCTCTTACATCTGGTAAAGCTCTAGAAACGATTACTGACATCGAGTAATCGATGTACTTTGCTTTCATTTCTTCCTCGATATTGATAGGAATAATTTTTTCTCCCTCAGCCATACTATTTTAAAATTTAAAAAGTTATATTATTTGACGAATTTAAGTAATCAGACTCTGCTTTACCTAAAAAAAAAACAATAATTATTAACAGAAAAAATGTTGATAAATCAAGGTCTTTTTTTTGATCAGCTTTCTAATGTTATTACTAATTTGCCTATCATAAATTTAATTATAAAAATATGGATTCAAAATTCTCCCCACGGCTAACTGATGTACTGAGTTATAGTCGAGAGGAAGCTCTCAGACTTGGACATAGTGCTATCGGTCCAGAACATTTTTTACTAGGAATATTGAGGGATGGAAAAGGTTCAGCGGCAATGATTCTTAAAGCATTGGATGTTGATCTTACAGCTTTGAGGAAAGTGGTTGAAAACTCTATAAGTAATAATGAAAAAAGCGATTATTCTAATTCGAACAATTTAGAACTTAAAAAACAAGCTGCAAAAGCTGTAAAACTTGCCAATTTAGAATTAATGGTTTTTAAAAGCACAGAGATAAGAACGATACACTTGTTGTTATCTATGCTTAAAGATTCCGATAGTATAGTTACTCTTTCTCTATTAAAGTTTAATGTTGATTACGACACTGTTAAAAATGAATTTTCTTCAATGATAGAAAACGGTGATGTCAACGAATCAAATGACGTTGATTTTACCTCTCCTTCGTCTAGCTTAGGCGAGTCAGATTCTGAAGAAGAATTCTTTTCAAATAATCCAAAAAAACCAAATCGATCAAACACAAAATCTTCTACTCCAGTTCTTGATAATTTTGGAAGAGATCTAACTAAAATGGCTACTGAAGACAAATTAGACCCAATTGTTGGAAGAGAAAAAGAAATAGAGAGAGTTTCACAAATTCTTAGTAGACGAAAAAAAAATAATCCAATATTGATTGGCGAACCAGGTGTTGGTAAATCCGCAATTGCAGAAGGTTTAGCCTTAAGAATTGTTCAGAGAAAGGTCTCAAGAGTATTGTTTAATAAAAGAATTATTTCATTGGATTTGGCTGCTTTGGTAGCTGGCACTAAATACAGAGGTCAATTTGAGGAAAGAATGAAAGCTATCCTTAATGAGCTTGAAACAAATAGTGATATCATATTATTTATAGATGAAATTCATACAATTGTTGGTGCTGGTGGTGCCTCTGGTTCTCTTGATGCTTCTAATATGTTTAAACCTGCTTTAGCTAGAGGCGAGCTACAATGTATTGGAGCTACTACTCTTGATGAATACAGACAAAATATAGAAAAAGACGGTGCTCTTGAAAGACGTTTCCAAAAAGTAATTGTCGACCCAACTTCTATTGATGAAACATATCGAATTCTTAAAAACATTAAAGAAAGGTATGAAGAGCATCACAATGTTTCCTATACCGATGAGGCTTTAGAAGCTTGTGTTGCCTTAACTGATAGATATTTAAGTGACAGATATCTTCCAGATAAAGCTATTGATGCACTTGATGAGGCTGGCTCTAGAGTTCATATCAACAATATCAATGTTCCTGAAAACATTCTTAAACTTGAAAAGGACCTTGATGCTATCAAATCTCAAAAAGGACAAGTCATTAAAAAACAGCGTTTTGAAGAAGCTGCTAAACTCAGAGATGAAGAGCGTCAGATTGAAAACAATCTAAAACAAGCTAAATCGGTTTGGGAAGAAGAACTAAAGAGCCATCGCGAAACCGTTTCTGAAGATAATGTTGCTGAAGTAGTTGCTATGATGACAGGTGTGCCTGTTCAACGTATAGCTGAACAAGAAAGTAAAAAACTTGTTCAGATGGAAAGTGACTTACAAGGTAGAGTAATTGGACAAGATGAGGCTATTAGCAAAATTGTAAAGGCAATACGTAGAAATCGTGTTGGATTGAAAGATCCTGAAAAACCAATAGGCTCCTTTATATTTTTAGGACCTACTGGTGTGGGAAAAACTCAACTAGCTAAGGAATTGGCGAAACTTATGTTTGACTCCAAGGATTCTTTAATAAGAATTGACATGAGTGAATACATGGAAAAATTTGCTGTATCACGTTTAGTTGGCTCACCTCCAGGCTATGTAGGATATGAAGAAGGTGGACAATTAACTGAAAAAGTTAGAAGAAAACCATACTCCATTGTATTGCTCGATGAAGTAGAAAAAGCTCATCCTGATGTATTTAATCTTCTATTGCAAGTAATGGACGATGGTTATATGACCGATAGCTTAGGAAGAAAGATAAACTTTAAAAACACCATTATTATCATGACTTCCAACATTGGCTCACGTCAATTGAAGGACTTTGGTCAAGGTGTTGGATTTGCTACAAACGCTAAAAAAGAGTCGGTAAGTTCTGATACTAAAGGCGTTATTGAGAAAGCACTTAAAAAGGCTTTTGCTCCTGAATTCTTAAACAGAATTGATGATGTAATCATGTTCAACTCTCTTTCTAACGAGCATATACATGAAATTATTGATATTGAGTTGCAATCTCTATATAATAGAGTTGATGATCTTGGCTTTAGTTTAAATTTAGATGACAAAGCAAAAGACTTTATTGCCGATAAAGGTTATGATTCTCAATTTGGTGCTAGGCCATTAAAAAGAGCTATACAGAAATACTTAGAAGATATTCTTGCTGAAGAAATTGTTAATGCAAACTTATCTGAAGGAGACACTATATCAATTACATTAAATGATAGTGAAACTGCTCTTGAAGTAGACATTAAAAAAGCTGTCAAAAAAAGGAAACCGAAAAGTAATGAATAATAAAAAAAGCCCTTTGAAAAAAGGGCTTTTTTATTGAGTATAATTTAAATTATTTCAAGAAATTTTCTAACACTTCTTCGCTTACTCCAGTATTAGAAAAACCACCATCATGGAATAAGTTTTGCATAGTCACTGAACGGCTTAAATCTGAGAATAAAGTGACACAATATTTTGCACAATCATCTGCAGAAGCATTTCCTAAAGGTGATATTTGTTCAGCATACTTAAAAAAACCATCAAAGCCTTTAACTCCGCTCCCAGCTGTAGTAATTGTAGGTGATTGTGAAATGGTATTTACTCTCACATTATTCTTCTTACCAAAGTGATAACCAAAACTTCTTGCAATACTT
Source organism: Flavobacteriales bacterium (assembly GCA_016779935.1). Lineage (NCBI taxonomy): Bacteria > Pseudomonadati > Bacteroidota > Flavobacteriia > Flavobacteriales > Flavobacteriales bacterium. The sequence goes on along the minus strand of JADHMQ010000001.1, from coordinate 354,978 downwards.
TCAAGGAATGACTTATTATCAGCCATGTCATTGTAATCTGGGAAAGTTCGTTGTGCAGCTATATATGATAGAGCTAAAATTGAACCATAATCGTTCATTGCCTCTAGTTTCCATGCAGCTTGCATTACTTTGTGGAATGACATCGCTGAAACGTCTAAACCTTTAACAGTAAAATCATAATTCTGATCAGTATAATGTCTGCCTTTTCTAACATTTACTGACATTCCAATTGAGTGAAGAATAAAATCAATTTTTCCGCCAAGAATTTCCATTGATTTTGTCATTAGATTCTCTAAGTCTTCAACACTAGTAGCGTCAGCTGGAATTACTTGAGCACCTGTCTTTTCAGCAAGCTCATTAATTGTACCCATTCTTAAAGCAATAGGTGCATTAGTTAAGACAAACTCTGCACCTTGTTCTTTACAGTTTTCTGCTACTTTCCATGCGATAGACTTGCTATCTAAGGCACCAAAAATAATACCTCTTTTTCCTTTCAATAAATTATTTGACATTGTGTTTAAAGTTTATGATGATACAAATATAAATGTTTTATCAAGTATTCAATAAATCATCTGCATTCTTTAATGATGATTCTGTAACAGAGTGACCACTCAACATATTAGCCAACTCTACTACTCTTTCATCTTTACTTAATTCTTTGATAGTGGTAATGGTTTTATCCTCATTTTCAATCTTAGACACTAATAACTGACTATTGGCTTTTGCTGCTACTTGAGGAAGATGAGTTATACTAATGACTTGCATGTTTGAAGACATTTTCTTCATTAATTTAGCCATTTTATGAGCAATATTACCAGAAACACCTGTATCAATTTCATCAAAAAGTATGCATGATAAATTCGCTTTTTGAGCTAGAATGTATTTAAAACACAACATCAATCTAGATAATTCTCCACCAGAAGCAATTTTTGAAATTTCCATTGCCTCTACTCCTTTATTAGCAGAAAAATTAAAACTGAAATCATCAATTCCAGTTGAGGATAATTCACTTTTTGATTTTTGACTTATTATCAATGTTGAGTTTGGCATTCCTAAATCAGATGCTAGAGAAATGATTTCTTTTTCAAGTGTAGGGATTCCTTTTAACCTTTTGCTACTTAATTCAATAGCTAGTTCGTTTGCCTGTTTATAGCTTAATTCACATACCTTTTTGAGAGTTTCTATCTCTTCATCAATAGAACCTATTTTTTCTAAGTCTGTCTTTAATTGCTCCTTAAAAGAAATGAGTTGATTTACATCTTTTAGTGAATGTTTATAAAGCAATCTATTAATTAAATTACTTCTTTCTTGAAGGAAAGCCAAACGTTTATTGTCGAAGCCATCGTTATACGATTCGTTCAAGGCATTGAGCTCGTACAAGCAATCTTTGAAGTCAATATAAAGGCTATTGATTCTATCACTTACTGGTAAAATATTTCGATCCTTATCTTTGATACTTTCCAAATTTGATACTAACTCATTTAATAATGAAAGAATTGAATATTCATTTGTTTCAGATAATTCAGTTGATAAGGATAGTTTACTATTTATCTCTTCAAAATTTTCAAGTTGAATCAATTCATCATCAATATCATCGTCAGATTTTGTGACTTTCACCTCTTCTATTTCATTTAGCAAAAACGTCTTATAATCAATTTCATTTTTTAAAGTATTTTCTTTGTCAATTAGAGTTTTAAGATCTGACAATTGTTGCTTATAAAAACTAAATTTTTCTTTGAAGGTTTGAATCAAGGTATCATTGTTACAATAAGAATCAATGATATTCAATTGATAGTCTTGTTTGTTAATAAGCAAGGTTTGATGTTGAGAATGAATGTCAACTAAAAATTGACTGATTTGCTTAAGTAAATTTAGATTTACTGGAGTATCGTTTATAAACGCTCTACTCCTCCCATTTGGGCTTATTTCTCTTCGAACAACAGCTAAATCAAAATAGTCAAGATCATTCTCTTTAAAAAAGCTCTGAAGGGTATATTTATTAATTTGGAATTCTGCTTCAACAATACACTTTCTTTTATCGTTTGCTAAACTCTGAGTATCGGCTCTATCTCCAAGAATTAAGCCAAGAGCACCTAAAAGTATGGACTTTCCAGCTCCTGTTTTTCCAGTAATAGAAGTAAAGCCTTCATTAAACTCTATTGATAGTTTATCAATTAATACATAGTTACTAATGGATAAACGCTTTATCATCTTTATCTTGAAGTTGGGAGTGCGTTAATAGAATTTTTTTCCTTAATTTTATTGTACTTATTAAGATTAGCAGGGTCTAATTCAGAGAGAAGTTTATATACACGATTCTTTTCTTCTTGGTAAGCATTTGAATAAATATTAGAAATTTCATCAGCTTTAGAGTTAAAGAACAACTGTAAGATAAAGGCTGTAGGGTTAAGTTGTTTAATTTTCCTCATGGACTCAATGCTTTCAGTAACATATCCTCTACCTTTTTCATTATCCTCATTCATAATATCTAAGCCTTGTCGGTGATAATTATAAAGAACATCATGAAATGAACTGTACTTAGCATCTAATAATTCCTCAGCAAGCCAATAACGATTCTTATTACTTTCAAAGGCTTTCCAACCACCTTCAGGAGCTGACTGAGCATTTTCTACAATCTTCTTAGCCTTTTGTAAATAGACATTACCAGCGTTAGAACTAAAGGTTGAATAATCAAGTCCTATAATGATATATGTGTAATAAGATAAGATGGCTGATAAATTTGATTCGTGTGTATTTTCGTTATAATCTAGTGGTTGGGTTTCGATGTAGTCAAATTCTATTTCGTCATCTAGATAGTTTAATATTGGAGAGTAATACGAACTGTTAAAAATAGGACGAGAATACTGTACTTGAAGTGTTCCGGCATATCTATCTGTTGATACTTTACTTAAAATATTAAACGATATGTTAAACTCTATTCGCTCGTCTTCGGTAAATACTTCATTTGTCCATTTTCTATTATTGACAAATTCTCTTACAGATTTCTGAAGAGTTTGAAGCTTTTGCCTATCGCTGATTTGTATTTCCTTGTCTGGTATCACCCTAACATTACATAAAACTTCCTGAGATAGAAGCTCAGAACTACTATAAAAGAAAACAAAAAATATAAGGACTATTTTATTAATCATTTAAAGCTTTTTAATCAAATGGTTGATAATGTCAACAGCTACATCAGTCTTTGATTTTAACTCAAATTTATGCAAATTATTATCATTATCAATGATAGTAATTTTGTTTGTGTCATGTTTGAAACCAGCCCCCTTATCATTTAATGAATTTAGAACAATAAAATCTAAATTCTTTTTTGTCAGTTTACTTTTAGCATTTTCTATTTCATTATCCGTTTCTAGAGCGAAACCAACAAGGATTTGATGTGATTTCTTTTGTCCTAATGTTTTTAAAATATCAGTAGTTTTTTTCAATTTTAGAACTAATTCTTCATCAGATTTTTTAAGTTTTGAAGATGACACTTCTGAAGGGGTGTAATCAGAAACTGCAGCGCTTAATATTGCAGCATCAGTACTGTCAAAATATTTGTCGCATTCGGTGTGCATTTCGTGAGTACTAGTTACTTTAATTTCTAAAACATTAGGGTGATTAATTTCTTGATGTGTTGGACCAGAAACTAAGGTAACATAAGCTCCTAAATCTGCAGCGTGTAAAGCTAAAGAATACCCCATTTTACCTGATGAATGATTTCCTATAAATCGGACTGGATCAATGGCTTCAAAAGTAGGCCCAGCTGTAATAAGTAATTTTTTACCTTTCAAAGGAAGGGTTTTGTACAATTCATCACGAACAAAACTAACTATCTCTTCAGGCTCAGCCATTCTTCCTTTACCAACTAAACCACTTGCCAATTCTCCATCTGAAACTGGTATGTAATGGTTGCCGAAAGAAATTAATTTTTGAATATTTTCTTGGGTCGATTGATGTGAAAGCATATCTAAGTCCATAGCTGGCGCAAAAAACACTGGACATGTAGCAGAGAGATAAGTCGTTAAAAGCAAGTTGTCACACTCACCACTAGACATTTTTGATAAAGTTTTAGCTGTAGCCGGTGCAATAATCATTACATCTGCCCACAAGCCTATTTTGACATGATTATTCCACTCTTCATTATTTTCTTCTTTAACTAGAGTAGAAAGTACTGGATTTTTAGATAAGGTTGAAAGTGTTAAGGGCGTAATAAACTCTTTTGAATCAGGAGTCATTACAACACGAACGTTTGCGCCAAGTTTAATAAATTCTCTAACTAAATGTGCCGATTTGTAAGCGGCTATGCTTGCGCTAACACCTATGAGAATATTTTTATCTCTAAAAAGAGACATTAAGCAGCAGATTCTTCTTCGTTATCTAATTTTGTATTTCTGTGATAGATATTGTCCTCTAAAAACTCTTGAACTGCTATTAAAGTACCTTTTGGAAGTTTTTCGTAAAACTTAGATACCTCTATTTGCTCACTGTTTTCGAATAATTCTTCGATTGATTCACTTGGTGTTGCAAACTCAGCAAGTTTTGAAAGCAATTCTTCTTTAATATCCTTATTAATTTGAACAGCTCTTTTAGACATAACGGCAACTGCTTCATAAAGGTTCCCTGTTTTACCAGCAATATCTTTTATGTTTTTTGTTTCCGTTGTGTTGTTTGCTTTTGATTTTTTAAAATCTGTCATTATTGAAACTTTTCTAGTTGTTTAATTGTTTTATCGTGAATACCTTGAGCAAGTTTCATTAATTTATCATCTGAATAATTATTCTTGAAAAAATTAAATGCGGCTAAGGTATTGTTTAGTCTATCCTCTTTTTTAGTCATTACACTATTGATGGCTAAATTGTAATTAGCATCTAGTATAAGAAATTGAATTTCAGATTGATTATCAATTGTTGGATAATCAAGAACTAAATTATTTAAAGATGTAATTGCAGCTTTATAATCAGAAATATCGTAATAAAGCTTAGCTATCTTAAATGCTTTTTTGTGTATTTTTATAGTGAGTTCATCTATCAGATCGTTACATTTATCAATCTTCTCACTGTCAGGATATTTATCGATGAAGGCTTGTAATTCTTCAATAGCCTTTAAGGTATTTGTTTTATCTAGTGTGGGAGAAGGAGATTCTAAAAAATAACAGTAAGCAGCCATGTAAGCCAGCTCTTCATTGTGTTTACTGTTAGGATAGGTAAGAGTAAATATCTTGAAATGGTAACTGGCTAACATATTTGCTCCTAAACCAAAGTGTGTATAAGCAAGAAGATAATCTACCTCTTCAGCCTTACTAGTACCCTTAAATAAAATATGTAATTCATCAAGTAACGGCAGTGCTTTAAAATATTCTGTTTCATCATAATATTTTTTTGCCATGTGGTATTTTAAATCCACATCACTGCTTTTTAAAACTTTTTGATATCCATTGCAGGAAAAAAGGATTGCAATGAAAGATATGTAGATAACTATTCTCATTTTAGTTGTGCAAAGATAGTAAATGGAACGAGTTTTGAAATACTTTATTTCGTCATCATTCAATTAAGTTGAATATTGTGTTATAAATTCTAAATTATTATCTTAGCCGACTTAATTTTATAAAGTTTAAATGGATCTTTTTGAAAAGATAAAAAACAACAGAGGTCCTCTAGGACAATATGCCAAAAGTACACACGGGTACTTTACTTTCCCTAAGTTAGAAGGTGAAATTTCTAATAAAATGTTTTTCAGAGGTAAAGAGGTACTGGTATGGAGTGTAAACAACTATATAGGCTTATCAAATCAGCCTGAAGTTAGAAAAGCAGATGAACAAGCTTCCAAGGAATGGGGACTTGGTTATCCAATGGGTTCCAGAATGATGTCTGGTAACACCAATTACCACGAAGAACTAGAGAATAATTTATCTGCTTTCATGCGTAAAGAAGATACCATCCTTTTAAACTTTGGTTATCAAGGTATGTTATCTTCAATTGATGCTCTCGTTGACCGTAAAGACGTTATTGTATATGATAGTGAATGCCATGCTTGTATTATTGACGGGGTTCGTCTTCATCAAGGAAAACGCTTTGTATTCCCACACAATAACATTGATAACTTTGAGAAACAGCTAGAAAGGGCTAATAAAATAGTTGAGGAAACTGGTGGAGGAATACTTGTTATTACTGAAGGAGTTTTCGGTATGTCTGGTGATTTAGGTAAAATCAGAGAAATTTCTCAATTAAAATCCAAATTTAACTTCAGATTATTTGTTGATGATGCTCATGGTTTTGGTACTATGGGTGAGCATGGCTACGGAACGGGTGAACACCTTCAATGCCATGACGAAATTGATATTTACTTTGGAACATTTGCCAAGTCAATGGCTAGCATAGGTGCTTTTATATCCTCTACTGAAGATGTTGTTGAGTATTTGAGATATAATATGCGTTCTCAAATTTTCGCTAAATCACTTCCTACTCCACTAGTTATTGGAGCTATTAAACGATTAGAGTTATTGCAAAATAAGACTGAATTAAAAGATCAGTTATGGAATATTGCCAATAAACTCCAATCTGGACTTAAGGATGCAGGATTTAACATAGGAAATACTGAATCTGCTGTTACACCAGTTTACTTATCTGGCGGTGTTGGTGAAGCAACTAATCTTACTTTAGATTTAAGAGAAAATTATGGCATATTTTGTTCGATAGTCACATATCCTGTTGTTCCTAAAGGTGTAATCTTATTACGATTAATTCCTACAGCTATACATACGCTTGAAGACGTTCAATATACCATTGAATCCTTTACTTCCATTAAAGATAAACTAGAAAATGGAGAATATATTTCTGAAAAGTTAGCTAGCTTTTAAGATTATCTAAACCCTTTTTAATTGTATTTTCAATCGAGTCAGAGGCTTTCACTAAAGGCAATCTAACATTATCCCCACAGATATTGAGTAGCTTTAACATCTTCTTAATACCCGCAGGGTTTCCTTCAGAAAATAATGGATTAACAAAATCTAATATTTTGTAGTGTAATTCTCTAGCTTCCTCTACACTATTATCATCTAGGGCATAGCTTACCATTGTTGAAAATTCTTTAGGTAAGCCTTGTCCAAGTACTGAAATCACTCCTTTTCCTCCCATTGCTATAATAGGAAGTGTAATAGCGTCATCACCAGAAAGCACATTAAAACCTGAAGGTTTATTTTTAATTATATCCATTATTTGAGACATATCTCCGCTAGCTTCTTTAATAGCTATAATATTATCAAAATCATTTGCCAGTCGTAATGTGGTTTCTGCAGACATATTTGAAGATGTTCTGCCAGGTACATTGTATAAAATGATTGGTAATGGTGACTTTTCTGAAATAGCCTTAAAATGTTGGTAAATACCTTCTTGAGTAGGTTTGTTATAAGATGGCGAAACGGAAAGTATGGCGTCAACACCATTTAAATTATAGTTAGAAAATGATTCTATTACAGCAGAAGTATTGTTACCACCAATACCTAAGATAATGGGCAAATTATTGTCATTAATCTTTTTTACATGTTCTAGAACTTGACTTTTTTCATCATTTGATAGAGTAACACTTTCTCCAGTTGTACCCATTACAACTAAAAAATCTATGTTACCGGCAATACAGTGATTAATTAATCGAGTTAAACCATCAAAATCAATTGATAAATCTGTTTTAAAAGGAGTAACTAATGCTACTCCTGTGCCAAAAATTTTAGGATGCATGTTTTTTATTTATTAAGTTCAAATAGTGTTTTACTTCATTTATTAATGCTGATAGAGTGTCTTTTTTAACATCTATCATCATATCGTAAATTGATAAATCTTGTTCGTACTTACCCACCTTAAATTTTGCTCTTGACCCTCCTGCAAGGTACTTTACTGGCACACAATTACTTGTACATAGATTTATTAAAATGTCGTAATCTTTCTCCAGAAAATTCTTAATGATATAATTCTGAGGTTTGTAATACCAGTTTAAATCTTTAAGAAAAAAGAAATCAAATTGTAGCATTGGCATATGATGATGCGTCAATTCATTTTTATTGACAAAGCCAAGTGCTTTAACGTCCTTTTTAGATTGAAAAAGCTCATTTGCAAATTCACTCACCATCATCATATCATCAATGTCTGTAGCGTCGTATAATATTCCAATCGATTTTGCTGTATTAAAATTGTGAACTTCTCTAATACGATTGTTATGTTTTAAATCGCGTTTAAAAACATACTCTCCTACTTTTTGTTTTATATCTTCAATAAACTGAATTGGCATCAACTTATTTTTTTAATGAATTCATCTTCTGATAATAATGGCACGTTTAATGATTCGGCTTTTTTTAATTTACTTGGCCCCATATTCTGCCCTGCGACTACAAAAGTAGTTTTTTTAGAAATTGAACCTACATTTTTTCCGCCATGTTGTTCAATTATTTTTTTTAGTTCATCTCTAGTATACATTTCAAACACGCCAGAAATAACAATTGACATACCTAAGAGCTTGTCAGAAATAGCTTTTTTATCTTCTCCAATCTCGAATGTTAAACCATTTTCTTTGAGTTGCCGAACAAGTGTAATGTTTTCATCATTTTTAAAAAATGAGACTACACTTTCAGCAATCTTATCTCCTATCTCATCTACATTTTCTAGTTCTTCTTTTGTAGCTCTAATTATATTATCTATATGATGATATTCTTTAACTAATACTTTAGAAACAGTTTCCCCAACAAATCGAATTCCTAAGGCAAATAAAACCCTTTCAAATGCTATATTTTTAGATTGTTCTAAGCCTAAAATTATATTTCTTGCCCACTTCTCTCCGTCTTTTTTAAATGGTAATAAATCTTCTTTTTTTAACTTGTATAAATCGGATAAGTTCTTTATCAGGCCATTAGTGAATAATAAATCTATTGTTTCTGGACCTATACTAACAATATTTAAGGCTTTTTTACTGATAAAATGTTCAAATCTACTTTTGATTTGTGGTGGACAATTTATTTCGTTTGGACAATAATGTTTGGCATCACCATCTGTTCTGACTAGCTCACTATTACACTCTGGGCAGTGGGTTATGTAAACCGTTGGTCTAGAGAATAAATTCCTTTCCTTTATTGCTACACCAATTATTTTTGGAATTATTTCCCCGCCTTTTTCTACAAATACTTTATCACCTACTCTTATATCAAGCTTTTCAATTTGATCAGCATTATGTAAGGATGCTCGTTTTACAATCGTACCGGCTAATAATACAGGCTCTAAATTTGCGACTGGAGTAATTGCTCCTGTCCTTCCAACTTGATAGCTTATTTCATTTAATGTAGTTGAAACTTGCTCGGCTTTGAATTTGTATGCAATTGCCCATCTGGGGCTTTTGGCGGTAAAACCCATTTGATCTTGTAATTTTAGGTCATTTACCTTTATTACTATTCCATCAATATCATAAGGTAAATCGTGTCTTTTTTTATCCCAATACTGTACAAATTCAATCACCTTTTCAATGGATGTACACACAGTGGTTTCAGATGGAATTTTGAAGCCCCATTTTTTAGCTTCTTGTAAATTATTGTAATGGATTTTGTGGGGCAATTCTTTTCCTAACAAATAATACAGAAAACAATCTAATGGACGTTTTGCAACCTCTTTACTGTCTTGCATTTTTAAACTACCAGACGCGGCATTTCTTGGATTAGCAAATGGCTCTAAATCTTCAGAAATTCGAGCTTTATTCATTTCTTTAAAACCTTTGTGTGGTAGAAATATCTCTCCTCTTATTTCAAATGAATTTGGAAAGTCACCATTTAGTTTCAAAGGAATACTTTTTATAGTTTTTACATTAGTGGTAACATCATCACCCTCCGTTCCATTTCCTCTAGTAAGAGCCTGTACTAACTCGCCATTTTCATATGTTAAACTAATTGATACTCCATCGTATTTTAATTCACAAACGTATTCTATATCAGTCTCTACCAGTTTTGAAATTCGTTTGTCAAAATCGTAGAGTTCTTCTGATGAATAAGTGTTGCCTAAAGACAACATTCTGTATTTGTGAGGGACTGTTTTAAAAGATTTTACTAACTCTCCTCCTACTCGTTGTGAAGGTGAATTAGCATCAAACAATTCTGGATGATTATTCTCAAGCTCGATAAGCTCTTCTAGCATAATATCAAAATCAAAATCGCTGATAATAGGTTTATCTAACACATAGTAATTATAATTGTGTTGTTTTAATTCGGACCTCAAAAATATAATGCGTTCTTCTGCTCTCATCACATTTCGAATTTACAACTTCCAAACGGCTTTTACCATCCTATTTTTGCCTTGCATATCTTTTTTTATTAAGATATCATGAAATGAATTCTTCTCTAATAAATCCTTTACTTCAAAGCCTTTTTGTTCATTTATTTCAAAAAATAACACTCCTCCATCTTCTAAATTTTCTTTAGAAAATTCAATAATTCGTTTATAGTAGTGTAGAGCGTTATCGTCATTTACAAAAAGAGCTAAATCAGGCTCATACTTTAAAACATTTTTTTGTATTTGAGCTTTTTCACTTTCCAAAACATATGGCGGATTACTTACTATTAAATCAAATTTATTGTCAAACGTTTTATCTTCAAAAATATCGTGTAATGAAAAGTTTACAGATACATTATTTACCTTAGCATTATACATTGCTATTTCTAGTGCATCTGATGAAATATCTAAAGCACTCATCTTTATATTTGAAAATTTAGCCAATGAAATAGCTATGCAACCACTTCCTGTACCAATGTCTAAACCTCTTTTGAACGTACTTTTTTGAATCCATCTGATAAGCTCTTCCGTCTCAGGTCTAGGAATCAAACACTTTGGACTAACCTTAAACGTAAGTCCATAAAAGTTACATTCTCCAAAAATGTATTGAATAGGCTCATGTTTTTTTAATCTTGAAATAATATCTTCAAAGGAATTTATAACGTTATCAGGAAGAGGATAATTAGCCTTTAATAGCCATTCTGATCTACTGTATTCTAAGAGTGAATCTATGCACCAATATGCCAAGCCATCAATTTCATTATCAGAGTAAATAGACTGTAATTCGGATTTAAATAAAGGCAATATATCTTTGGACATTTTCATCCGACCAATTTAGTTATTTTTGTGCGTGTTGATGGACGAAAAATATATGAAGATGAGTATTGATTTGGCTTTAAAAGGTTTTCCACACGCCATGCCAAATCCTCTAGTAGGTTGTATCATTGTACATCAAAATAAAATTATTGGTCGAGGTTACCATCAGAAACATGGAGAACATCACGCTGAAGTAAATGCTATAAATAATGTTGAAGATAAATCTCTTTTGAGTGATTCTACCCTTTATGTTACTCTAGAACCATGTGCTCATTTTGGTAAAACACCGCCCTGTGCTAACTTAATCGTTAAATCAAATATTCCTAGAGTTGTAATTGGTAGTTTGGATACTTTCTCAGAGGTAAATGGTAAAGGGATTGAAACTTTAAAGCATGGTGGAATTAATGTAAAAACATCTGTTTTGGAAAATGAATGCAGAGCCATAAATCAACGATTTTTTACATTTCATGAGAAAAAACGTCCTTATATCATTTTAAAATGGGCGAAATCAATTGATGGTTTCATAGCTCCAATTAATCAGTCTGAACCCTTTTGGATGACAGGAAAAGAATCAAAAAAATTAGTTCATCAATGGCGAAGTGAAGAAGCTGCCATTTTGGTAGGAAAAAATACTGTAATTAAAGATAATCCATTGCTAACTACTAGAGAAATTAAAGGGAAAAACCCTATTAGAATTGTTATTGACAAAGACCTTTCTTTAGATTCAAAACATGCTATTTTTAATTCTGACTCTACTACCCTTACAGTGAATGCTCATACTGAAAACGATACGCACATAAAAATTGATTTCAATTCATTTTTTCCTTCTTTAATGAATGTTTTGCATTCAAGAGGTATTCAATCGTTAATTGTAGAAGGTGGAGCAAAAACTCTTAATTCATTTATAGCATCAAATTATTGGGATGAGGCCAAGGTTTTCACCTCTAAAATAGAATTAGAAAACGGTATACAAAGTCCTGTAATAGAGAAAGATATAATGAATTCGAGTTGGATTGGAGAAGATAAATTAGATTATTACTACAATTTATGATAGACTTAACCTTATCAATTGTTTTCACTATCTGTTTATTCTTATTTTTTAAAGAGTTTGATAGAAGAAACATAAACACCTTACAAGCTATTACCTTTAATTACTTGAGTGCTGGTATCTTATCCGTTCTTTTAGGTCATTCTGGGTATAATTACGAAAATATAATTTCTACGGATTGGTTTTTACCGACATTTCTTCTAGGAATATTTTTTATCGTTATGTTTAATGTAATGGCATTGACTACACAACGACTAGGCGTAACAGTTGGTTCATTAGCTAGTAAAATGTCATTAATAATACCTGTTCTAGCAGCTTTATTGTTTCAAGGTGATAAATGGACTTTACTAAAGGTTATTGGTATTTCTATAGCACTTGTATCCGTTTACCTTACCGTTAAAAAAGACGAGCATCAAAAAGGACCAATATATTTAGCTCTGGTATTATTTATTGGTGCAGGTTTACTAGATACAGTTTTATCACATATTCAGTATTTATATTTGGATTCTCCTCAATCTAAAGATTACTTCACTTCTACTGTGTTTTTAGTTGCTTTTGGTGTTGGTGGACTTTTATTATTAATTAAAAAGCAAAAACTAACAGTAAAAAACATAATTGCAGGTATACTTCTAGGAATACCCAATTACTTTAGTATATTTTTTGTGTTAAGAAGCTTAGATTCTATGGAGTCGAGTTTGGTTTTTCCTATTCTTAATATTGGGGTTGTTATTTTATCTGCATTAATTGGATGGGGTTATTACAAAGAACATCTCTCAAGGCTTAATTGGCTAGGTGTTACATTGGCAATTTCATCCATCTACATCTTGATATACGCCTAAATGAGTATTGACGATTCATATCTTGAAGTTGTTGGCAGTTCAAAAGGCCTATTTAAAGACAAAGGCAGTAAATTTATCGCTTATGCATATTCCGTAAAAACTGAGGAAGAGGTTAAACAGCGCCTTGCCGATGTGAAAAAACTAGAATATGCTGCGCGTCATCATTGTTATGCTTACATCATAAACCCTGATAAATCGACACAACGTGATAGCGATGATGGCGAGCCATCCAATACAGCAGGGAAACCCATTTTAGGACAGTTACTTTCTAGAGAAATAACCAACACTTTGGTAGTAGTTGTGCGATACTTTGGCGGTGTAAAATTAGGCGTTAGCGGTCTCATTACTGCATATAGAGCAGCAACTTCAGAAGCACTAGAGAATATCACTATTGAAAAACGTTTTGTAAAAGATGTCTTTACCGTTCATTTTAAATACCCAGAGATGAACAATGTTATGCGCTTGGTAAAAGACAATGGCTTGGAAATAATTAAACAAGATTTTGAATTAGAATGCGCTCTTACCTTTTGTGTTAAAAAGAGTCAGTCTGAAAAAATACAAAGTATATTTGCCCTCAATCATTTATTGACTCTAAAATTCATAAAAACGATTTAATGGAATTACTCAAAACCTTATGTCATATTCATGCTCCTTCAGGAGAAGAATCTGCACTTTCAGAATTTTTACTGAATTACATTAACTCTAACAAGTCTTCTTGGAAGATTCAGCCTAAAGTCTACAATGGCGATGGCTTTCAAGATTGTATTGTACTTGTTTTTGGGAAGCCCACTACAGCAATTTTTGCTCATATGGATAGTATTGGATTTACAGCAAAGTACGAAAATGAAATTGTAAAGATTGGCGGTCCTGTCACTACTGAAGGTATAACACTTATCGGAGAGGATTCTGAAGGAAAGATTGAAGAAAACATTATCCATAAAGAAGATGAAAAAGGCAATAAATCTTTACATATTGGAGGACGATTTGTAGAAAGAGGTACAAGTTTAACCTTTAAACCTGATTTTAGAGAGTCTGACGATTTTGTTGAATGTTGCTATATGGATAATCGTTTGGGTGTATGGAATGCTCTAAAAGTGGCTGAAACACTAGAAAATGGTATAATTTGTTTTTCATCCTGGGAAGAACATGGTGGTGGTTCAGTAGGTTATCTTGCTAAATTCATTTATGAAAAGTATGGCGTAAAGCAAGCCCTTATTTCAGATATTACATGGGTCACCGAAGGGGTAAAACATGGAAAAGGCGTAGCTATATCAATGCGTGATAGCGGTATTCCAAGAAAAAGCTATGTCAATAAAATCATCAATTTAGCTAAACAAAGTCAAATTCCTTTTCAACTAGAAGTAGAAAATGCAGGTGGCAGCGATGGTAATGCTTTACAACGTTCTCCCTACCCTTTTGATTGGTGCTTTATTGGTGCTCCTGAAGATAATGTTCATAGTCCTGATGAAAAGGTACATAAATCAGATATTGAATCTATGCTTAAGATGTATGATTATCTAATGAAGAATCTGTAATTAAACGAATAGCAAAAACAGAAGCGCATGCTCCTAAGGTTGTAGCTGTAATATAGATCCACAAGTGAGCTAGATGTCCAGAAACCAATGCTGGTGCTAATGAACGTGCTGGATTCATGGAGGCTCCTGAAACAGGTCCAGCAAAAATAGCTTCAAAAGCCACCACCATTCCAATTACAAAACCTGTCATCACTCCCACTTCTTTGCTTCCTTCTGACATAAGCAGAATAACGAACATCAATATAAATGTCAATATGAATTCCATTATGAAGCTTTGCTCCCAATTGCCTGCAGGTAATGTTGCTCCAAGCAATTCGTGTTGAGGAAACATAAAAGAGAGCGTTAAACTGGCTAAAATTGCGCCAGTAAATTGAGATACTAAATACGGCAAAACTTCCTTACCACTAAAGCGTTTGCTTACCCAAAAAGCAATACTCACGGCGGGATTAATATGAGCCCCTGAAATACTTCCTATACAATAAATAACCGCCATGACCACCAATCCAAAAGTCAATCCGATACCTAAATGAGATACAGATCCATAAACGTCGTTGACAATCATGGCTCCTGTACCAGCAAAAACCATAATATAGGTTCCTAAACATTCTGCCCAATACTTTTTCATAAACCAAAAGATTTTAACTGATTAATTAAGTCGGTAGGTGCTGAACAAGGTTTGTTCTTTTGCATATCAACAAAAACTAATACGACTTGTGCCTCGTTGATTTTGATATCAGATGAGTTAAAGGTTTCAAAATAAAAATGAATACGAGCTTTTGGCATTTCCTTGATGAACAATTTTATTGTTAACTCTTCATCGTAAAAAGCAGGTTTAAAAAACTTAGTAGAATAGGAAAGGACAGGAAGCATAACGCCACTGTCCTCCATTTCCTTATAACTAACCCCCAAACTTCTGAGAGCTTCTACCCTGGCTACTTCAAAATAAGTAGCGTAGTTACCATAATAGACATAGCCCATCTTATCCGTTTCGGCATATCGAACTCGTATGTTGGTTTGGTGTGAAAACATTATTACTCTTCAGACTTAGGATTATTGTTTTTCTTCTCCTCTTGCTTCTTCATCGCTTCACCAATCTGATTACTTGCCGTAAATGAAGCCACCATATTATTAAGCATATCCGAACCTGCTTGAGGAGAATTAGGAAGTAAAATCAAATTACTATTAGTATCTGCTCCCACTGCCTGTAAAGTATCATAGTGTTGGGTTACTACAATTAGTGCCGAAGCCTCTTGAGAATTGATTCCCACTTTATTAAGAACTTCTACAGATTCTTCCAAACCTCTGGCAATTTCTCGTCTTTGATCAGCAATACCCTGCCCCTGCAAACGCTTACTTTCTGCCTCTGCCTTAGCCTTTTCAACAATCAAAATACGAGCTGCATCACCTTCATATTGAGCCGCTACCTTTTCTCTTTCGGCAGCATTGATACGATTCATCGCATTTTTTACTTGAGCATCAGGATCAATATCAGTAACTAGCGTCTTGATGATGTCGTAACCGTATTCAATCATAGCATCATTTAGTTCAGACTTAACGGCAATAGCAATATCGTTTTTCTTTTCAAAAACATCATCTAACTTCATCTTTGGTACTTCAGCACGAATAACATCAAATACATAAGAGGTAATTTGATCATGAGGATAATCGAGCTTGTAAAAAGCTTCATAGACTTTATCTTTTATAACCTGAAATTGAACCGAAACTTTCAGTTTAACAAATACATCGTCTTTAGTCTTAGTTTCAACAACTACATCCAATTGCTGAATCTTTAAACTTAGCTTACCCGCAATTCTATCAATAACAGGTATTTTTAATTGTAAACCCGAATGACGAATAGAAGTGAATTTACCAAAACGTTCAATAACAGCTGAAGTTTGTTGTTTTACAATAAAGAAAATTAGCGGAAGTAATACAACCGCAAGTACAGAGAAAATAATAAATGAGTTCATAATATTTAGAAAATTTTGGTTCACAACAAATCTAAATAATTAGTTAGCCCGTTAGTAATTTTCAATATTAAATAATCAATATTTTTTTAACATACCATATTGTTTAAATAATTAGATTTGTGTCATGCAGTTCATTTACCTACTTCTTGCTTTAGCATTACTCAATCAGCCTTCTTTTGAATACAATTCAATGGATCGAAACGTATTTGATGTACAATCCGTTATAGATAGCTCTATGCACTACACCATATTGCCTTACAAGCAACAGCTTGACTCTCTTATGAATGTGGTATTGTGTTATGCAGCAACAGATTTAGGAAAAGGAAAACCAGAAAGTTTGCTTGGAAATTGGACGTCTGACGCTTGCTTAGATATAGCTCAAGAAATGACTGACGATTTTGATATAGACATTTCTTTTTTCAATACTGGTGGTCTAAGGAGTTCATTAGCTCAGGGAAATATTACAAAACGAGATATTTATAAGCTTATGCCTTTTGAAAATGAACTTGTTGTTTTAGAACTTAATAAAGAAGAATTTATGTCTTTAAAGAGTTATTTTACTTATACCGAAGGTCAGCCCATTGCATTTTCTGATAACTTCTCAATTGAAGACTCTGTTTTTCAGGTCCTCACAACCGATTATTTAGCAAATGGTGGAGATAAGATGAGTTTTTTTAATAACAAAGAGCAACATAAAGTAGGCGTGAAAATGCGAGATGCACTAATAGAATACTGCCTAAAAAACGATACAATTTCATCATCTTTTGATTCAAGACATTTAATATTATTCAATGACAACTAGAAGAAAATTTGTAAAAAACATACTCTTTGGAAGTACACTAGTTGGACTGTCGCCTTTAAGAGCTTTCGCATCTGACAGAGAATTAGTGAAAATAAGTATACTTCATACAAACGACATGCACAGCAACATTGAGCCCTTTACTTCTGGAAGAAATAAAGGCTTAGGTGGTATGCAGCAACTATCGTCAATGATTAAAAAAATACGGAATGAAGAAAGCAATATTCTACTACTTGATGCTGGTGATGTTTTTCAAGGAACCCCCTACTTCAATTTATTTGGCGGCGAATTAGAGTTTAAATTAATGAGTGAAATGGGTTACGATGCCATCACTTTAGGTAATCACGATTTCGATAATGGTATTGACGGATTGGTTAAACAAATGAAGCATGCCAATTTTTCTTTCATATCGTCTAACTATGATTTTACGGATACTGAATTAGAAGGGAAAGTATTACCCCATCAAATATTTAAAAAAGAAGGAATAAAAATTGGAATATTTGGCATTGGTATTGAACTTGACGGACTTGTTGATGCTAGCCTTTGTGAAGGCGTAAAGTACATTGACCCAGTAAGTATTGCCAATGCTAAAGCGAAATACTTAAAAACTAAAGAACACTGCGATATAGTCGTTTGTCTTTCACACTTAGGATTCAAGTATAAGTCTGAAAAAATAAGCGATATCAAGTTAGCAGAGCAAACATCTAATATTGATTTAATCATTGGTGGACACACTCATTCCTTTCTAAATAAACCAGTAATTATCAAAAATAAGAACCAAAATGACGTGCTTATTAGTCAGGTTGGCTTTGGTGCAATAAAACTGGGAAAAATTGATTTTTATTTTAACAAAAAAAACTTGTCAATTACCAATTCAATTCATACTTTTAAAGCTGCTTCCATTGATGTGTTTTCATAAGCAGTATTTTTGACCATTCTTAACTAGAATATTATTTTTCAATACTGTAAAAAAAAAATAAAAGTCAATACCTAAATTATTTTTTTTTTAACTTTTTTGTTAACACATTTGCCCCTTCTACATAAGCCAATGATAACTCACTTAAATTGAAAGTTGAATTATTAATTAATTGTGATAATGGTAGAAGAAAAAGTTTTCGAGATTGTATGGAGAAATTGTTTAAGTATAATAAAAGATAATGTTAGCCCACAGTCATATAAAACTTGGTTTGAACCCATAAAAGCTATTCGTTTAAAGTCTAGCATCCTTACTATTCAAGTACCTTCTCAGTTCTTCTATGAGTGGCTTGAACAACATTACATTGACTTGCTAAAGAAAACCGTAAGAAAAGAATTAGGTGAAGACGGTAAATTAGAATACAGTATAGTTATGGACAATAACTATAACACCAAACCTTATATGACTAAAGTTCCTAGCTCAGGAAGAGGTAACCTTAAGAATACACCTATTCATATGCCTATTAACATTAATGAGACTTCAATACGAAATCCATTTGTTATTCCAGGCCTAAAGAAAATACAAGTTGATCCACAGCTTAATGCAAACTTCTCTTTTAACACTTTTGTTGAAGGAGATTGCAACAGACTAGCACGTTCAGCTGGCTATGCAGTAGCTCAAAAACCTGGTGGAACATCCTTTAACCCATTATTAATTTATGGGAACGGTGGATTAGGAAAAACACACCTTGCCAATGCAATTGGAATTGAAGTAAAGAATCTATTTCCAGAAAAGACCGTTTTATATGTCTCAGCCGACAAATTTCAAACACAATTTGTTGACTCCATAATGGATAACAAGAAGAATGACTTTATTCATTTCTACCAATCAATAGATGTATTAATTATTGATGATGTTCAGTTTTTTGCTGGAAAAGAAAAAACTCAAGATGCTTTCTTCCACATTTTCAATCACTTGCACCAAAACGGCAAACAGATAATTCTAACTTCTGACAAAGCACCTGTAGATATGCAAGGCGTAGAACAGCGATTACTTTCTCGATTCAAATGGGGTTTATCTGCCGATTTGCAATCGCCAGATTTAGAAACACGTATTGCTATTCTCAAGAAAAAATTATACAACGATGGTATTGAAATGCCATACGAAGTTGTAGAATATATCGCCTACTCTATCACTACTAACGTTAGAGAATTAGAAGGCGCATTAATTTCACTTTTAGCTCAATCTTCTCTAAACAAGAAAAATATTACTATTGATTTAGCTAAAGAAATGTTAGATAAATTTGTCAAAAATACGGCAAGAGAAATATCTATCGATTACATACAAAAAGTAGTGTGTGATTATTTCGACATCCCAATTGAATTAATGAAATCCAAAACAAGAAAACGAGAAATTGTACAAGCCAGACAATTGGCCATGTATTTCTCTAAACAGCTAACCAAAAACTCTCTTGCGAATATTGGAATACATTGTGGAAATAAAGATCATGCCACTGTTCTACATGCTTGCAAAACCGTCAATAATCTAATTGATACGGACAAACAATTCAGAGCATTTGTTAACGACATTGAAAAAAAGTTAACACTTAACTAATCCTAATCAAACTTCAGTACTATGAAAATACTGTTTGTTTGCTTAGGAAATATATGCCGTTCCCCTTTAGCTGAAGGCATCCTTAGGAAATTATCCCCAGAACTAGAAATAGATTCAGCCGGCACAAGTAACTTTCATATTGGCAGTCAGCCTGATTATAGAATGATAGAAACTGCCAAACAGTATGATATTGATATTTCAGGATTAGCTGCAAGACAATTCACCAAAAAAGATTTTGACTATTTTGATAGGATAATTGTAATGGATGCTGCTAATTACAGGAACGTTATTCGATTGGCTAAAGATGATAATGATAAATGCAAAGTTAAATTTGCATTAGAAGAAAATAAAGATGTTCCTGACCCCTATTTTGGAGGTAAAGAAGGTTTTGAAAAGGTATATCAATTACTTTTTAATGCTTGCCAACAAATTTTAAATTCAATTGAAAAAAGGTAAACTAATATTAATTCCTTGCACACTTGGCAATAGTGAAGTGTCTTCTGTCTTGCCTCCAGACAATATCAATGAAATAAATAGCTGTAACACGTTTATCGTTGAAAATCTTAGGTCAGCACGTCGTTATCTGGTAAAAGCTGGTATTACGACCAAAATTGACGATTTACACTTTCATTTACTCAACAAGCATACTGACCAATCAGACTTGCATACAATGCTAAATGCAGCACTTAAAGGCGAAAATATTGGACTTCTTTCCGAGGCTGGTTGTCCAGGTATAGCAGACCCAGGTTCAGATATCGTAAAATTAGCACATTCTAATAATATTCAAGTGGTTCCATTGGTTGGCCCCTCATCTATCCTATTAGCCTTAATGGCATCTGGCATGAACGGGCAAAATTTTGCTTTTATTGGATATCTTCCTAAGGATAAATCTGAACGCATTAAACGCATACAATTTTTAGAGAATTTATCGTTTAGACAGAATCAGACTCAGATATTTATTGAAACGCCTTTTAGGAATAACCATATGCTTGAAGACTTATGTAAGCATTGTCAATCAAATACAACTATTTGTATTGCTACCAACTTAAGTACAGAAAATGAACAGATTATTAGAGGAAAAGTAAAAAATATAAAGTCAAAAAATTACGATTTAAATAAAAAACCTAGTGTTTTTTTAATCCACAAATACTAAAACATTGATTTTTTCATTTAATTATATATATATTACCAACGTTTAAACACAAACCTTATGTTATACGAATTAGAATACCCCATACATTCATCCATAAAAATCCTATATGAAAGACTTAGCACCTTAAGTGGTTTGTCAGAATGGTTTGCCGATGACGTTAATGTTAGTAGAGATGGTATCTATACATTTACATGGGAAGGAAGCTCACAAGATGCAGTATTAATTAGTAAGAAAAAGGGAGAACACATTCGATTCAGATGGTTAGACTCTGAGGAAGATGAGTATTTTGAATTTAGAATTCAAATTGATGAACTTACAAGTGATGTGTCGCTTATTGTTTCTGATTTTGCCGATGATGAAGACGATAAAGAAGATGCTACCAACTTATGGGATACTCAAATTGACAATTTAAAACACTTAATAGGATCATAAATCCCTATTTGACTGAATGAAAAAGCTACACCTTTTCATTGTTAAATCCTTCATAGGTCCTTTTATATTCACCTTTTTACTGGCTATTTTTTTATTATTGATGCAATTTCTTTGGAAATACATTGATGATTTGGTTGGTAAAGGATTGGAAATGATGGTCATTACCAAACTTCTTTTCTACGCTGCTGCTCGATTCGTTCCTATGGCATTGCCAATATCCGTATTGCTTTCATCAATTATGACTTTTGGTAATATTGCCGAGAAAAATGAGCTGATGGCTATAAGGTCTGCTGGAGTATCATTAAGAAAATGCATGACTCCCCTATTTGCTCTAGTAATTTTTATAGCTTCTTTTTCCTTTTTATTTTCAAATTATTATATGCCTTATGCTAATCTGAAGGCAGGCTCATTATTATACGACATAAGAAAACAAAAACCTGCGCTGAATATCAAAGAAGGTATGTTCTATAACGAACTAAGTGGATATAGTATTAAAATTGATAAGAAGCTAGAAAATGGTACCGATTTGGAAGGTATAATGATTTATGACCATAAGTCTGAAAAAGGTAATGATAAGGTTATTGTAGCTGAAAAGGGCAAAATGTACCTTGCCGAAAATGAACAGTACTTTGTCATTGCATTGGAAAATGGATATAGCTATAATGAACTGGACTTAAAAAAGGAGAATAAACCCTTTCAAAGAGCCTCTTTCAAAGAAGATATTTTACGTTTTGATTTATCTGATTTTGGTATGAAAAGAAGTAGTGAAGACTTATACCGCAATCACTATGCTATGATGAATAACAAACAACTTCTGAATGCTATTGATTCTATTAATCATAATATGAACTTAAAATCAGCGGCTTTCAGTCATCAAATCACTGAAAAAAACAATGTTGAATTTGAATCTTTAGCGTTAGGTTATAAATCCAATCTTCCTAATTCTCCGACTTATACCACCAAGGTAAATTCAAACGCCATAAGCTCTGTGAAATACCTTCAGTCATTACTGACAAGTCATATAAGAGATTATAAATATTCTACCGAAATTGCTATTAAACATAAGGTGGAATGGCATCGAAAAATTACTCTAGCGATAGCATGTATTATTTTCTTTTTAATTGGCGCCCCTCTTGGTGCTATTATCCGAAAAGGTGGCTTCGGAATGCCAGTAATTATTTCTGTAGGATTTTTTATCACCTACCATATTATATCGGTAACATCTGAAAAGATGGTTAAGGAAGCTGAAATAGCTGTTTTGCAAGGAATGTGGTCGGCTAACATCATCCTACTTCCCATTGGCATATACTTAATCTACAAAGCCAATTCGGATTCGCATTTATTCTCTTTTCCTAAATTTAGATTTTTGAAGAGAAGTTAACGTACCAACTTCTTGTATCGAATTCGTGTAGGACCCACATCACCTAATCGTTTTTTACGATTTTCTTCATAGTCCGAATAACCACCCTCAAAGAAATAGACCTGAGAATTGCCTTCAAAGGCTAGAATATGAGTACATACTCTATCCAAGAACCAACGGTCGTGTGAGATAATTACAGCACAACCTCCGAAGTTTTCAAGCCCTTCCTCTAATGCTCGTAAAGTATTGACATCAAGGTCGTTAGTAGGTTCATCGAGAAGTAATACATTACCCTCTTCTCTTAAGGTCATGGCAAGGTGCAAACGGTTTCGCTCACCACCTGACAATACACCAACTTTTTTATTTTGGTCAGAGCCTTGAAAATTAAATTTAGCTACATACGAACGTGAGTTTATTTTTTTGCCAGCTACTTCTAATAATTCGTTACCACCAGTCACTTGTTCCCATATGGTTTTTTCAGGGTCAATATCAGCGTGTTGTTGGTCAACATAAGATACTTTTACTGTTTCACCAATTGAAAAAGAACCTGAATCGGCTTCTTCTTTACCCATTATCATTCGGAATAAGGTGGTTTTACCAGCACCGTTAGGACCAACTATTCCAACGATACCTGCAGGAGGTAACTTGAAGTTTAGGTCTTCATACAGAAGTTTATCGCCAAAGGCTTTAGAAACCGAGCTTGCTTCTATAACATTTGTACCTAAACGAGGGCCTGCAGGAATGTATAATTCTATTTTTTCTTCTTGTTGCTTATTTTCTTCACTTAGCAACTTATCGTAATTGCTTAAACGAGCTTTAGATTTAGATTGTCTTCCTTTGGGACTCATTCTCACCCATTCCAACTCTCTTTCTAAGGTTTTGCGACGTTTACTGGCTTGTTTTTCTTCTTGTGCCAATCGCTTCGATTTTTGGTCCAACCAAGAGGAATAATTCCCTTTCCATGGAATGCCTTCTCCTCTATCCAATTCCAATATCCAACCGGCTACATTATCTAAGAAATACCTATCGTGAGTAATGGCTATTACCGTACCTTTATATTGTTGTAGATGCTGCTCTAACCAATGCACCGATTCGGCATCCAAGTGGTTGGTAGGCTCATCGAGTAGTAAAATGTCCGGCTCTTTTAAGAGCAAACGGCAAAGGGCTACTCGTCTTTTTTCTCCTCCAGATAATACAGAGATGGACTTATCACTTTCAGGACACCTTAGGGCGTCCATAGCTATATTCAACTTTGTTTCTAAGTCCCAAGCTCCTACAGCATCAATTTGGTCTTGCAATTCCCCTTGCTTTGCCATAAGCTTCTCCATCTTATCAGGATTCTCATACACTTCTGGCAATCCGAACTGATTGTTTATGTCGTTGTATTCAGCAATAAGATCAACAGCCTCTTGCATTCCTTCCTTTACAATTTCAATGACAGTTTTCGTTTCATCCATTTCAGGCTCTTGAGCCAAATAGCCAATGCTATGGTCTTTAGAGAAATGAACATCCCCTTGAAAGGATTTATCTATACCTGCGATAATTTTCAAAAGTGTAGATTTACCAGAACCATTAAGACCGATAATTCCAATTTTTGCACCGTAGAAAAACGATAGGTGTATATCTTTTAAAACTTGTTTATTGTTAGAAGGGAAAGTCTTACTTACCCTATTCATTGAGAAAATTATTTGCTGATCGGACATAATTAGAATATTTCCCACAAATATCGTTATTTTGAAAAATATGCTACTGAAAAAGACGAATAGTTTTAAACTAAATATCTGCTAAATATGAAAAAACGTTGCCAATGGCCTTCCGACATAGAGATGAACTACCACGATACGGAATGGGGTGTACCTGTTTCTGACGACAAAAAATGGTTTGAATACATACTTTTAGATAGTTTTCAGGCAGGACTAAGTTGGAAAATTATTCTTCAAAAACGAGAGGGCTTTAGAAAAGCTTTTTATGATTTTGATGTACAAATGGTTGCTCATATGACAGATGATGATGTGGCTAGACTCAAAGAAGACAAGAGCATTATCAGAAATAAACTAAAAATAAAAGCTACTATTACCAATGCTCAAGCCTTTATTAGAGTTCAAGAAGAATTCGGTTCATTTAACACATACATCTGGCAATTTACTGAGGGTAAAACAATACATAATCAGTATAAACATTTATCAGAAATTCCTAGCAGTACGCCATTATCCGATATTGTAAGTAAAGACTTAAAAGCCAGAGGTTTTAAGTTTGTAGGCAGCACCATTTGTTATGCTTTTATGCAAGCCTCAGGTATCGTTAATGACCACACCATTGATTGCTACAGACACCAAGAAATACAGGAAATAAGTTTCAATAATTAGTACTTTATGCTTAAATTTGTCCCTTTAAAATAACAGAAAACAATATAAAACTCATAAACTATGGTATTAGTAGGAAAAAAAGCCCCTAAATTCAGCACTAAAGCTGTCGTAAATGGTGGTAAAATCGTTGACGGTTTCTCACTAGAACAATTCATCGGTAAGAAGCACGTGTTATTTTTCTTCTACCCTAAAGATTTTACCTTTGTTTGCCCATCAGAGCTTCACGCTTTTCAGGCTAAACTTAACGAATTCCAAGCTAAAGGCGTAGAAGTCGTTGCATGTTCTACAGACACTCCAGAAAGTCACTGGGGATGGTTACAAGTAGATAAAAACAACGGTGGTATTAAAGGTATTACCTACCCTATCGTTGCTGATGTTGCTAAAACAGTTGCTGTAAACTTCGGTGTATTGGCAGGTGACTATTTCATCAATGAAAACGATGAGTTAGAAGCTGAAGGCCCAATGACTGCTTACAGAGGATTATTCCTTATCGACAAAGAAGGTGTAGTACAACACCAAATCGTAAATAACTTTCCATTAGGAAGAAATGTAGATGAAGCTCTAAGAATGGTAGATGCTTTACAACATTTTGAAGAAGAAGGTGAGGTTTGTCCGGCTAACTGGTCTAAAGGAAAAGACGCTATGAAAGAAAGTTTCTCAGGTGTTGCCGATTACCTTTCAAAGCACTAAAACGATTGTCTTTTTAGTATAAAAGCCCGAGCAAATGCTCGGGCTTTTTTTATGAAATTCTTTTAATAAAGTGTGATGTAGGTCATACTTCTTATACTGATTTATTACTAAGATTCGAGCCAAAATTTTAATTCTTAAATAGGCTTGCCATGAAAAACATACTCTTTCTTTTATTACTCTCCAATACTGGCGATGCCGACTATCAGACTAGCCTACCCGATTACGAAAGCCTATTCTATTGGAAATAAGCATGCAACAAACACCTTCTCTAGCACAATATTAGAGAAGTTGTTTTTAATTCTATCAGTCTAATATCGTATAAGTTTAATATCAATTGATGTATTTTCTTTAAGTTTAAACTTACAGTCTTTAAATTTAGGTTTATTAAACCGTGGTTTTACATTATTAGAAAAACCATAGGGTTCTTTAGGAATACCCAAAATAGTTAGATTACATTCCTTGTCTGAATTTATATCGTGGTAAAGTGAAATAGCATATTCTCCTTTACTTAAAGCATTTATCCTAAAGATAAGGGTGTCGCCCTTTACTTTTCTAGAGTAATTTCTAAGAGCTTTATTCTTTTTTATAAATAATCTAGGGTTATAAAAAACAGCTAATTCAATGTTGCCAGACTTTTCAATAATATTACGAACGATTACTTCTAAATCAACTGTTTTTTTATTGGGGAAAAGAGCTAACAATAGCAATACAAGGATATAAAGCAGTCCTTTAGATTTCATGGCAATACATTTACAGCAAAAATATAAAAAGAAGTAATATTAAACGAATAACATTAGCTTAATCTTCTCTAAAATTCAAAGTATTAAGCTACCTTCTTCTGCTTTTATTGGGTTTTAATTTACCACCTTCATTTTTCTTCTTTCTATTGTCAAAAAACTCTTGTTTTCTTCTTTGTTTTTCTTTTTGAGCTTCTTTTCTTTGGACTGAAGTCATGGGTTTGTCAGTCTGTGGAAAGGGATTATCGTCTACTACAGTAAGACTTTGTTTGGTGAGCTTTTCTATGTCTTTTAAAAACACAATTTCTTCTGGCTCACAAATGGATATGGAAATGCCTTCTTCTCCTGCTCGGCCACATCGTCCGATACGGTGTACATAGGTTTCAGACTCGTTAGGGATATCATAATTAATTACAAACCGCAGTTTGTCTATATCTATTCCTCTAGCTGCGATATCCGTTGCGACTAAAACTCGGATTTGACCGTCTTTGAAATTCTTCAATGCTTTTTGGCGTTGACTTTGACCCTTATTACCATGAATAGCTGCAGCTTGAATATTCTCCTTGATAAGATTTTTCACAATTTTATCCGCGCCGTGTTTGGTTCTTGAAAACAACAATACTTGTTCAATTTCAGGATTGTCAAGAATATGTAATAGAAGGTTTTTCTTGCAGTATTTATTGGTCATATAAACAAACTGCTGAATGGTTTCTGCCGTTGAAGATACTGGATTGACAACTACCTTCTCTGGCTTGTTCAAAATCTGATTGGACAGTTCCAGAATATTTTTTGGCATAGTGGCCGAGAAAAATAAAGATTGCCTTTTTCTAGGTAATAAAGCCAACAGCTTTCTTATGTCGTGAATAAAACCCATATCAAGCATTCTGTCAGCTTCATCCAACACAAAGTATTTTATATCATTTAATGAGATATACCCTTGATTGATGAGGTCGAGTAAACGACCTGGAGTAGCCACTAGCACATCGACCCCTTTATTTAGTGCTTTGACTTGTATTCCTTGACCTACTCCTCCAAAAATGACTGTATTTTTAAGGTTTGTAAACTTAGAGTATGCTGAAAAGCTTTCACCAATCTGTATAGCTAACTCTCTGGTTGGAGTAACTATCAAAGCAGAAATTTTTCTATGTCCTTTATGGTGTTGTTTTTTATTTTCAAGATGTTGAACAATAGGAATTGAAAAAGCAGCTGTTTTACCAGTTCCGGTTTGGGCACTACCCAATATATCCTTGCCTTGAAGGACAAGAGGAATGGCTTTTGCTTGAATACTAGTAGGTTTAGTGTAGTTTTGATACTCCAAAGCTTTTAGTATTGAAGGAATTAATTTTAAATCTTCAAATTTCATAGGTAAAGAATGAATGGGTTAAGCCCTTTAGGTTAATTCCTTAAAAGCAAATAGATTGTTAACTCTAATTTAATCGAGTAGAGATTTGTGTACCTTTTCAAGAATCTCGAAACACTTGGCTTGATTTTTAGCTTCAGCATAGGTACGCAATACTGGTTCTGTTCCTGAAGGGCGAATCATAATCCAACTGTCTTCATCAAAGTAATACTTGAAACCATCAATCGTTTCTGTTTTTACAATAGGCATATCGCCAAAAGCTGTATATACGCCTTGCTTACAGTTCTCTACTATCTCTAATTTTTTAGCCTCTTGCAAGTGCAAGTCTATACGTTCAAAGGCAAACTCCCCTACTATATCGTATACTTCCTGAATTAAATCATCTAGACTTTTGCCGGTTTTAGCCATGTATTCCCAAATCACTAAGCCCATCCAGATACCGTCTCTTTCTGGAATATGTCCTTTGATAGCAACACCGCCTGATTCTTCTCCTCCAAGTAATACATCTTCTTTTAGCATTACACCTGCCACGTGCTTAAAGCCTACTTTCACAATTTCATGCTCAAGACCATAGTGAGCACACATCTGCTCTACCTTCACTGAACATGAAAAAGCGGTAACGATTTTACCACTCATCCCTTTATACTTCACCAAATAGTGAATTAAAAGAAGTATGATATGGTGAGAGTCAATAAATTCTCCTTTAGCATTGTACAAGCCTATTCTATCTGCATCGCCATCAGTGGCTAATCCGCAATCTATTTCTCCAGTAATTTTGATATAATCAGAAAATTCTGTCAAATTTCTGTGAATAGGCTCAGGTGCTGTACCATTAAAACCAGGATTATTAGAGCAATGAAAAAGTGTTGTTTTTGGTAGTAAAGATGGAACAGCTTCTCGTCCAGCTCCATACATAGCATCATAACCCAATTGTAAACCAGAGTTATTAATGGCATCTAAATCAAAGGCTTGCTTTGCCTTATCTAGGTATAGTTGAGTGAAATCAGCTACATCAACCCCATCAAGACTCAAGCTATTTAAATCTAAACCATGAGTATCAGGAATTAAATCTTCAACAGCTTGTATATCATCAGATAACAATGGTCCTCCAAAGTTTCCTTTTAGCTTATAACCATTATATTCTGGTGGGTTGTGGCTGGCTGTAATAACTACCCCTAAATCGGCTTTATGTTCTACAACCGCTAACGATAGCATTGGTGTACTCACAAATCGGTCAGCTATAGTCACCTTTACTCCATGATGGGTAAGAACTTTAGCGGTAGTTTCTGTAAATAATTGACCAGCAAATCGACAATCGTGGCCTACTACGACTGAAGGGTTTTCAAAATTAGCGTTTAACCATTCAGCAACACCTACCGTTACTCGAGCAACATTGTCAACTGTATATTCTTTTGCTATGATGGCTCTCCATCCATCAGTTCCAAATTTAATCTTCATTAATTATCGTTTTATATTTCTAATGTTTAATGCCTTTCTGTATTTAGCAGCATTGGCATAATGTTGAATAGCATTTTCTGCAAAATTATGGTATCCTGTAAAGTCTTCTTTAGCACACATGTAAAGATATTGGTGTTTGTCGTAGTTAAGAACAGCATCTATGGCTTGAATTGAGGGTAAAGAAATTGGCCCTACGGGCAAGCCTTTGTACTTATATGTGTTGTATGGCGAATCAACTTTCAAATCTTTTTTGAGTACTCTCTTGATAGAGAAATCGCCAAGAGCATAAATTACTGTGGGATCAGATTGTAATTTCATGCCTTTGCGTAAACGATTAAGGTATAATCCTGCAATACAAGGCTGCTCCGACTTACGATAAGATTCTTTTTCTACTATGGATGCTAATACAGTTACCTCTTCTTGAGAAAGATTTATATCCCTTGCTTTTGCCTTTCTACTATCGTTCCAGAAGTGATGGTGTTCTGCCACCATTCTTGACAAGAAACTCTCTACAGGTGTATTCCAATAAAACTCATAGGTATTGGGAATAAATAATGAGCTGACTGTAAATGCGTTTAAGTTCAATGGGTTGAGGAATGCCGTATCTAGAATAGCTTCCAATAATTCAATTGAATCCATTTCCAATTGGGATGCTATTTTACCTGCAAACTCTTCTTTTGTTCTTAGGTTATTGAAAACTACATTTATGGGGGTTTGTCTTCCTGAACGTAATAGGTTTACTAATTCGTTATTACTCATTTTGTCTTTAAGCAAATAACGTCCTGACTTTATAGAAAAATCATTGTATCGTTTACGCTCGGCGATCCATACAAAAGAAGATGAATTGATGATTATACCTTCATCAGAAAGGATTTGAAGAACGTCTTCAAAAGTTGCTCCTGTTGGAATATCAACAAATACTTCTTTATCCGTATTAAGGGAAACATTAGGTTGGTATATTCTTCCATAAAAAACGGAAGCTGTAATTCCGCCACTTACAAAAAAAACACCTATCAAACTCCAAATAAACTTGTATAAAAAACTTTTTTTCTTAGCCATTATAACGAGGACATTATGCCTATTACTTTTTGATTGTTGCTATCAATCTCTAAAATACGATTCAAATATAGCTTTCCTTTGTCAATTTCCCCTTGTATAATCAGTAAACTTGCTTTATTTAGTAAACTTTGAATATGTACAGGATTTAAAGACAGTGCTTTATCGTAACACTGATTAGCTTCTTCAAAATTACTTTTCTGAGCTAAAACATAACCTAAATTACACCATGCATTTTCATTTTTAGAGAACTCTTCTAAAAGAAGTCGATACTGCTGTTCGGCATTATCCAAATCTTGAGTTTTGGAATAGAAATCTCCTAGCTTTAATCTGAAATTAAGCACATAAGGGGCTAATTCAACTGCCTTTTTATAATAGTCTAAAGCTAGATTAGAATTGAGTTTATCGTATGAATAAGCAATTCGAAATGACGTCCAAGCATGTGAATTAGAATAGGATGTTTTATTAATTTTTGATAATAAATCTTCTATAGATTTACTTACATTAATTAGAGAAGAAAAGTCTTTTTTTAGATAATACAAATGGATTAAATCGTGATATGAGGATTCAATATCAACTTTTTGTAATAGGTATGAAGCCGAGTCTAAAAGATAGCCTTGAGCATCAAATTTTTCATATTGATATAAATAAGCTTTTGCTCTAGTCAACAAGGCTGGTTTAGAGTTATTTATAGCCTCTAAACCGATAAATTCTCCTTTGGTTAATACACTATCATTTTGTGGGTGTATGCCTATTTTATGATCATGTATACTAACATGAGGAATATCAATGGTTGATGAAGATGGCATATGGCATTCCACACAATTATTACTTTCTCTAAACTCATCTTTACAATCATCATGACAGGATAAACACTTGTCATTAAAGAAGTTAGGACGTTCTTTCTGAACAGAATGATGAGGGTTGTGACAAGTGGTACAATTCATTTGTGAATTAGTAAAACAAGCACTTTGTTTAAACCTATCCACGTGCGAAGCCATAATAAAGGTATTATCGCCTTCATAGCGAGGAACAAATACCGTCATATAATCAGATAATTCCATTCCAGGTTTAAAGTCTTTAAAACTCTTTCCTTCTTCTAATACTGTGTTTCCTTGCAAGTGGCAACGCATACAAATTTGAAATTGAGCTTCTAATGATAGTTTTCTTGGGTTAACAATTGAATAATCAATGTGTTTAGAGGTATCAATAGTTTCTCCATTCATCATTCGTTTAACATGTAACTCTCCAGGACCATGGCAACGCTCACAGTCAATTCCATGAGGCACTTTATTAAATCTATTTTCAGAACCCATTACAAAATCAGGCATAGCATTGTGACAACTCATACACTCTAGCCCTATGGTTCTGGAAAAACGACTATTGAAACCGTTTTCAAAGCCAGGTGGAAAATCGAGCTTTCCATCTTGAGTATAATAGGTAAATGGCATTTGATGTACATAACCATTTTCATCCCATAAATGGGAATTAGTATGATGTCCAGAACCCACAATATAATCCGCTATTTCAGTTCTTTGGTTGTGGGCATGTATTTCTTTAATTTTAAGAAGACTATCCTCCCAAAACGGATGATAAGTAAGATTGTTAAAACTGTCTTTTAATAAAAAGGAATGATTGAAAACTGCTTCACTATTTTCTAAAGTTGCTAGCGACATGGATTGCCCCATTCCTGTCTGAATATAAGTCTCATAAATATCGTAATGACAAGCCATGCAGCTTTCTATCCCAACATATTTAACCGTATCATTATGATTCAAATATTCAGTGTATGGTTCTACTTTTGCAGAACAACTCACAATAGTAAATAATATGGCAATGTATACTATTCGCACAACAGTTGAAATAATAGTTCATCCTCCCATCCATCTATAGTTTTATTCCATTTTGCTTTTACGCCTACAAGCTGAAAGTCAAGTGAGCCAAATAGATTTATACTCGCTTGGTTTCTTGACGATATGTTACAATATATCTGATTAAGATGAAGGTTGGTAAAGGCATAATTTATAATCAACAATAATGCTTCTTTAGCGTAGCCTTTTCTTCTGTTTTCTTTATCAACTATCCATATACCTATACCACACATCAAGTTAACAGGGTCAAAATCAAACAATTCAATCGTTCCTATTGGAGTATTATCCTTTTCAATCATTAATCTCAACTGCTTAGCAGTGAAAATATCTTGATGTGCATTTTCTAAATACTTAGCTAGTATATTTTTGGAGAAGGGAGCAATGGTTTGACTAACTTTCCAAATAGTAGTGTCATTTTCCCAATTATACAGAACATCTAGGTCTGATGGCTCTAAAGCTCTTAAAATAATGTTTTCTCCTCTTAGCATTCTAGCTCTCCTTTAAATACCTCTTTATAAGGACCTGTTAAAAACACCTCTGAATAGTGTTCATTTTTTTGAAAATCTACTTTTAACCAACCTCCTAAAACCTTAACTTCTAGTGATTTATTTTGAGTGTATCCCTTTTCAAATGTAGCAATAGCAGATGCTACTGCTCCAGTTCCACATGCTAATGTTTCTGACTCCACACCCCTTTCATATGTTCGAATAGATATATTAGCCTCTGTCAATTGGACAAAATTAACGTTTGTCCCTTCTTGTTTAAAACGTTCATTATATCGTATGGACTGTCCTTCTTTCATTACATCTAAAGCCTCTAGATTATCTACAAAAGAAACATAGTGTGGAGAGCCTGTATCTATAAAATAAGACTCATTTATTGATTCTACGCCAGTGACATCATTCATTTTAAGTCGGACATATTCTTCCGTCCATTCCGCATAATGAGGACCGTCGCAGGCTAAAAACGTACAATCATTTTCAAAAATTTCTAGCTGCTTTGCAAAGGCAACTATACACCTTGCTCCATTTCCGCACATTGAACCAAGTTTACCATCGGCATTAAAATATATCATTTCAAAGGCATAATCATCCGATGAATTCAGAAGCATTAGACCATCGGCACCTATACCCATTCGTCTATCACACAAATTGCGAATTAGCTTATAATTTAACAAATCGAAATGGACATTTCTATTGTCAACAATGATAAAGTCATTACCTGCACCTTGATACTTTGAAAAGCGTATTTTCATTTTCCAAATTTAATTAAAATAGTGTCTTGTCAATTTTATAAATATTTTATCAATTGTGAAGACCAAAAATGTAAATTTGCCGAATAATTTATACGTCCAAAACTACTTACTAATATGACTATTGAAAACTATAATAAAGAATTATCTGAATGGATAAGTAAAGAACACGCCTCAGCTGAACTCTCCAACATCGTCAGTAAATTAGTTCTAGAACACTCTACTGAACTAGTAATGTTTAGAAACAGAATGACGAATATTAGCATCAGTGAAATTTTTAATTTGCATGATTACGCCAGAAAATTTGTTCAACAAGATATAAGTACAAAACAAACCTTACCAATCGCTAAAGCTATACTTGAACTCGGTATAAAAAACGCTAAAATAGATTTGGGTAAACTGGCTTTTGAATGGATAAAAGCAAAAGGTACTGAAAACAATATCAATGAATTCGTTTCAAAAAAATTAGGCTCATTTATTACTACTGATAATGATCTTTCTCCTAAAGATATAATTTTATATGGTTTTGGAAGAATTGGTAGGCTAGTAGCTCGTGAACTTTCCTTACAGGATGGTGCTGGTGATCAACTTCGATTAAGAGCTATTGTAACGCGTAAGAATTCTGATGATGATATAATCAAAAGGGCTTCTCTGTTAAGAACCGATTCCGTTCATGGTGTTTTTAACGCCAATGTCATAGAAGATTTAGAGAATAAATCCATCATTATAAATGGTAGAACTGTTAAAATGATTGCTGCTGATAGTCCAGATTCTATAGATTATACTCAATACGGAATAAATAATGCTTTAGTAATTGATAATACTGGAGTATTTAGAGATAATGAAGCTTTGAGTTTACACCTAAAATCAAAGGGCGTTTCTAAAGTTTTACTTACTGCTCCTGGAAAAGGTGTTCCGAATATTGTATTTGGAGTAAATCATAAAGTTGATGTTGATAATCAAGATATATTTTCTGCAGCATCTTGTACTACAAACGCTATCACACCAGTTCTAGAGGTAATAGAAAACGAATTTGGTGTAGTTAAAGGTCATATAGAAACTATTCACGCCTACACCAATGACCAAAACCTTGTGGATAATATGCACAAGAAATACCGTAGAGGTCGTGCAGCAGCTCTTAATATGGTTATTACAGAAACTGGTGCTGGTAAAGCCGTTACAAAAGCTATCCCATCGTTAGAAGGAAAATTAACTTCTAGTGCTATTAGAGTACCTACACCAAATGGCTCTTTAGCTATTCTCAACTTAACGACTAAAAAAGCAACGTCTTTAGAAGGTATTAATGAGCTTATGAGAAAGGCAGCCTTTGATTCTGATTTGGTTGAACAAATTCGTTACTCCGTTAACAATGAACTTGTATCCTCTGATATTATTGGTGACAGTTGTCCTTCCATTTATGATAGTCCAGCAACTCAAGTTTCTAGCGATGGCAAATCTTTTGTTTTGTATGTTTGGTACGACAATGAATACGGTTACACACGTCAAGTTCTTCGTTTAGCTAAGCATATTGCTAAGGTTAGAAGAAACTGTTATTATTAAAAAACTATGTTGACCAATCTAAACCTTAATCAAAGAGCATTTATCATTTACAAATGGTTTAACTCTTTGTTTTTAGGTGTTTCTATTGGGAGTGTTTTTACAATTTACGAGCCTCTTGACCCCTCTGTGTATTCTTTAGGTGGAATTTTTCTAGCCTTAATAATGATAATCGTTGCTAAATTTTACTATAAAATTTTAAATGCTTATTACTTTTTTAGAATATCCATACTCGTTGAATTGATTGTATTGGCTATGCTTGTTAGCTTTCTCATCTTTTCATACAGCTATCAGACGGCATTATTCATATATATAGGCTATCAAATTACATTTGTATTTGGTTCATATCTAGTAAGAGCAGAGACGCTAGTCTTTAATGACAATGAAGTTCTGACCAAAATAGATATGGCTAAACAAATAGGCTACCTCCTTGGGATGGCTATCTCCTACCTCTACTACAAAGGCTTAGAATATTATGAGCTAATTATCGACAAGCAAGAACAGGTGTACAACATTCATTTTATACTTGTTGCTATAGAATTAGCGGTTCTGTATTTTTTGATTCGAGCATTTACCAAAACAGATTGATTTGGTTTTTCGATTTAAATCTTTTTACATAGAACAATCAAAATCTTCAATGAAAGTAGGTGCTGATGGTGTTCTTCTAGGTGCTTGGGCCACACCTTCATCACCTCCAAAACATATTTTGGATATTGGTACTGGTACAGGCTTAATTGCTATTATGATGGCACAACGGTTTGAAGATGCCAACATCATTGGTATTGATATTGATTCTGAAGCTGTACAAGAGGCTACATTAAATATGGCTAATTGTCAATGGTATAAACGACTTAGCTGCTGTGAAAGGTCGCTTCAAAATGCTAATTTTAATCACTCTTTTGATTTAATAGTATGCAATCCACCCTACTTTAAAAACACCACTACATCTAATGATGAAAGGCGAACTAAAGCTAGACATACAAATAGCTTATCTACAAATGATATTTTTAAAAAAATGGACGTGCTTCTTAGTTCAAAAGGAGAACTGATGATAGTCTATCCATCTGAAAACATTAGTGATATTAAAAATAGTTTAAACGCTTTCGGTTTATTTCTGAATGAAATTTGTTGGGTAAGAGGAAATGAGCAAAGTAAATATAAACGACTATTACTTAAAATCTCTAAACAGAAAAAAAGACTTAAAGAAAATCATCTAACAATTGAAAAAGCAAGACATAAATATACGGATGAATACACCCTTTTATGCAAGGACTTTTACCTTAAACTGTAATTTCTTCTTCAACAAAATCTATACCAAAATCTTTAAGCCTTTCTAGAACAGGTAAGTAAATTTCTTTGTCAATGGGAATCTTTACTCCTGACATATTTATTTTATTGGTCAAAATAAGTTCGGTTGCTATAGCTACTGGAAGTCCAACAGTCATGCTCATAGCCGTATTACTTTGATCTTTACCCCTCAAAACTAATGAAGACTTAAGTTTATGCTCTTTTCCATTTAAGGTATACTCAAACAAATGTTGCATTACAATCATATCCTTATCATTGGCTTTTAAAGACCATTTACTTTCTAAAATATGTTGTAAAACTTGTGCTGGTGTTCCTCTATCTAAACCAATCTTTGTGTTTTCAAAAAGCCCAAGCCAAATCAATTTGTCCATCACTTCATTGTCAAGTGATAGATTGTCTTTTACTTTACTTTCAACAGATTTTACAATATCGTATTCTAGAAATGAATTTATGAACTCTCTACACGTCATAGTTGATACATTGGATAGCTCAAATGAATCATCAGTCATACCCAATTGTACAAATACATCCCATGCTTTCGAAAAGCCAGGTCTTCTGAGCGTTCCTCTTAGCATTGTAGGTATGTCATTAAGGTTATATGATTCTCTGTAAGATAATGAATCACGATTAGCGTATGCCTCAAATTTGCCTTCATTTAAAACCTCAATGTTATCAATTCTTTTAAAAAGAGAGTTGTAAGGAATGTATTTGTAAAGATTGTTTCTTATGAACTGAGCAGTTCCTTGTCCAGCTAGAACCACATTACGAGGATTCCAAGTGAATTTATAATTCCAAGGGTTGTCATCATACTCTGGAGCAACTAAACCACCACAAAAGGACTTAAAAAGACTAATCTCTCCTCCTTTTGAATGTATGTCGTCAATAATTTTTTTGGCAGATAAATGATCTATTCCTGGGTCAAGACCAATTTCATTGAGTAACAAAACACCCTTTTCCTTAGCTTTCTCATCAAGAGCTAGAATTTCATCAGAAACATAAGATGCTGTAATCATATTTACACCTTGAATAACACAATCTTCAGCTAATAAAACATGCATTCTAGCTGGAAGCATTGACACTACTATATCTGCTTCTCGAATTGCATCATTACGCTGCTCTACATCAAACACATCAAAATACAAGGCAGTACCTCTAGGGTGATTGTTAATTTTTTGTTCGGCTAAATTTAAGTCATAATCAGCCACAACAATATTCCAGTCATTTTCCTCTGAATTAATGAGAAGATATTCGATTAATGATGTTGCCGACAAGCCTGCTCCTACTATTAGTATTCTTTTCATAAAATGATGTATTGAATAGGGCTAATATATGTATTTTAGTGTTTTACTAATCAGATGAATAAGAAAGTTTTACTCATAGCCAATTGCCTAATTATTTTAGGTATAATTCTAGATGCCTTTAGTGCACATGCTCTAAAAAAACTCATTAGTTTTGAACAGTTGCAAAGTTTTAAGGTAGGCACTAAGTATCATCTATTTCATTCATTAGCACTACTAATTTTAGGTCTAAATTATTCTAAACTTAAGCTTTCAAAAACAATAATTGCACTATTTATTTCTGGTATAATTTGTTTTTCATTTTCTATCTATTTTTTAAGTATTCAAAATTTAATAGGTATGGATTTGAAATTTCTAGGTCCGATTACTCCTATTGGCGGACTTCTGTTTATTTTATCTTGGATATTTGTTTTTACAAAAATGATGTCGATTAAACAAAATTCATAAGTTAAATAATCGTCAATACAGCTTTTAATGTGTATAATTTACACATTAAAAATCTATATTTAAATGTTAATTTTCTCTAGTGTTTTATAAAATATATTAAATGAAAAATCAACACTTTATTTTTTGTGGGTTAGTGATTAATTCTAATATTTGTCAGCCTAACCCTATATACGTTTTGATTCATGAATAACGAAATTCAATCACAGTTATATAAATTGGGCATTTCTGATGTAAACATTCATTGGAACCTTTCCCCTGAAAAATTAACCTCTCTTTCTATTGAACAAGAGCAAGCAAAATTGACAAGTTATGGTGCTATTACTGTAAATACTGGTGAGTTTACTGGTCGTTCTCCTAAAGATAGATTTATTGTTAAGGACGACTTAACAGCAAACTCCGTATGGTGGGGAGATGTAAACATTCCTTTCAGTCCAGAAAAATATAAATCGCTCTATAATAAGGTTGTTAATTACATTAAAAATAAAGACATCTACGTCAGAGATGTCTATGCTTGTGCAGACGAAAACTTTAGACTAAATATTCGAGTAATTAACGAATATCCATGGTCTAATTTATTCGCTTACAATATGTTCATAAGACCAACTGAAGAAGAACTTAAAACATTCTCTCCTGATTGGACAATCATTAACATTCCATCGTTTTTAGCAGATGCTGAAGTGGATGGCACTAGACAACATAACTTTGCTATCATTAATTTCACAGATAAAAACATTTTGATTGGTGGAACTGGCTATACTGGCGAAATCAAAAAAGGTATTTTTTCTGTACTTAACTACATCCTTCCTCATGAAAAAGGTATTTTATCCATGCACTGCTCAGCAAATGTGGGTAAATCAGGTGATACTGCAGTGTTTTTTGGATTATCAGGTACCGGTAAAACAACTCTATCTGCAGATCCAAACAGAAATCTGATTGGAGATGACGAACACGGCTGGAGTGAAAATAGCGTATTCAATTTTGAAGGTGGATGCTATGCTAAATGTATTGACCTTACGGCTGAAAAAGAGCCAGACATCTATGCTGCAATAAAGAAAGGTGCTATATTAGAAAATGTGATTTTTAAAGATGGTACAAACGAAATAGATTTCAAAGACAGTTCAATTACCGAAAATACAAGAGTAAGCTACCCTATCCATCACATTTCAAATATAGCCGTACCGTCAATTGCTGGCGCACCTAAAAACATTTTTTTTCTCACTTGTGATGCCTTTGGAGTACTTCCTCCAATATCAAAATTGACCGTTGGTCAAGCCATGTATCACTTTATTTCTGGATATACAGCAAAAGTAGCTGGTACTGAAGAAGGGATAACTGAGCCTAGCACTACTTTTTCGGCATGTTTTGGTGAGCCATTCTTACCATTACATCCTACTCGATACGCTGAATTATTAGGTGAAAAGATGAGATCAAATAAGGTAAACGTTTGGTTAGTTAATACCGGATGGTCCGGAGGCCCTTATGGAATTGGATCAAGATTGAGTCTTAAGTATACACGTTCAATGATTACAACTGCTCTAAAAGGCGATTTAAAAGATGTTGATTACGTGCAACATGAAGTATTTGGGTTACTTATGCCAACTTCTTGTAAAGATGTACCATCAGAAATATTAAACCCTAAGAACACTTGGGAAAATAAAGAAGATTACAACACTAAAGCAAACGAACTCGCTATCGCTTTCAACAATAATTTTGAAAAATTTACTGACTTTGCTAATGACGAAATACTAGAAGGAGCTCCAAGAGTTAAAATCGAGAAATAATAAAATAATCAATAAGGATTACCAATAAAAAAACCATTCAAATGAATGGTTTTTTTTAAGTATGTATTTATAAAAGTACTCTTTCCTACTTTGAGAATTTAGAGTATTTATTTTTGAACTTATCGATACGACCTGCAGTATCAACTAGTTTCATTTTACCAGTATAATACGGATGAGAGTCTGAAGAGATTTCCATTTTAATTAATGGATACTCATTTCCATCTTCCCATTTGATTGTATCTTTTGTATTTGCAGTAGATTTTGTCAATACAGTATGACCTGTTGAAATGTCTTGCATTACAACTAATCTATAATTTTCTGGGTGAATTCCTTTTTTCATTATTTCAATAATTTGGATTGCAAATATAAACACTTATAATAAACTAGCAAACTAGCATTTTAAATATTATACTAATTAGTGTTGGCTCAACGTTTGTTTTATATTTGCAGTATATGTATATCAGAAAACTCATTCTATTTTTTGGAATTTTACTTTCAATAGCCTCTTGTCAAAAAGACTTTTTTCAAGAAAGTGGACCAGGAAATCTATCTTTTTCTAACGATTCTATCTTGTTCGACACCGTTTTTTCAACTATTGGAAGTGCTACAAAAAAATTCGTGGTATACAATTACAATTCGAATCCTGTAACAATTGAGAGAATTTTCCTTTCTAATGATGACCCTCTAAATGTATATAGAGTCAATATTGATGGAATGCCAATAGAACAAAGTCAGAACATAAAACTTGCTGCTAATGACAGCATGTTTGTATTTATTGAAGTTACTATAAATCCAAACTCTTCACAACTCCCCTATTTAGTTACCAATAAACTTGAATTTGTAACTAATGGAAATACACAAGACATTGACCTTGTAACTTATGGTCAAAATGCTAATTTTTATACTCCTACCAATAATTTATTTATTGGTGATGCCGATACTTTAAATTTTAGATATTATTCCATCGATGAAAATACCACTTGGTCAAATGATTTACCACATGTAATTTATGGCTATGTGATAATTGAACCCAATGCTAAACTAACAATCGAAGAAGGAAGTCGTATTTATTTTCACAAAAATTCAGGTATTATTTCAGGAAACCCTATTCTAGGCGCAAGTAATAATGGTGGAACTTTAATCGTGAATGGTAGTTTAAATAATAAAGTGGTTTTTCAAGCAGACCGATTAGAGCAATGGTATGCCGATGCGCCAGGTCAATGGGATCAAATATGGATGTGCCAAGGCAGTAAAAACAACCTAATAAATCATGCTATAATAAGAAATGGAACTGTTGGGATAAAGGTTGATACTCTTGGTAATTCTGCTAACCCAACATTAGAAATAAATAATACCATTATAGAAAATATGAGTGATATTGGTTTATTTGCTCAAGGAAGTTATGTAAATGGTCACAATAATGTTATTAAAAATTGTGGCAGATACAGCCTTGTTCTCAATATAGGAGGTCAATATAATTTCACACATTCAACGTTTGCTAACTATTACTCATTTGGTAGTAGAAACACCCCTTCCGTTCTAATAAACAATTATTATGAAGACATTAACGGAACTATTCAAATAAGAGATTTAAATGAGGCTACTTTTACTAACTGCATTATTGATGGCAGTAATGTTCATGAAATAGAATTACAGAATAATTCATCAGGTGCCTTCAATTATTTGTTTGACCATTGTTTATTGAAAATTCATCCAGATTCTTCTTTAAATGCTTTTAACCAAACGAATAGTATTGAAACTGATATTAATATAAACATTTTTAACAGCACTGTAGATCAAGACTTTATGATTAGTGCTGAGTCTCCCGCCTTAAATGCTGGAAAAATAACTTCTGTCACTCTTGATATTTTAGGTAACATCCGGGACAACGCCCCAGATATTGGTGCTTACGAAAGAGTAAATTAGATTTTTTCTAGAAAAGCTAGTGTATCAACACCATCAGCATAATCGTTCAGTTTTGGAAACTGAGCATTACCAAATGGAATCCCACCTTTTTTGACTACACATTGAATATCATTGTTTAGACTATCCAATTCCATGTTTACAGACTCTAAATCATCATAATACTCATAATTTAATACGCCTACCGGAGAATGTAATCCCTTATCCTCTTTAAGGATTAAAAAACCATTTTCAGTAATCTTTTGATTACCCATTAAATAAATGGCTTTGTAATAATCATAATTATTGGCGTATTTATTATTGAGTATAACGTCTTTATATTCATAAAACACTTCGAAAAGTAAATCTAAATTATAACCACTTGGAAGAAATAACTTGGTCACGTTTCGGCAACCTAACCCAAAATACATAAAGACATCGGCAGCAAGAGATTTTCTCTCTTCCAGAGTTTCATTGCCATCTATCACAGCAACTGATGTTCTGCTTCTTCTCAATATTTTTGGATAATCTTTAAAATAATAATCAAAATGTTTAAAAGAATCGTTATTTCCAGTGGCTATTACAGCGTCAAAATCTTTTACGAAGGAAGGCGTAATATGAATTAATTCAGAAAAGTTTGGCTCTATCTTAATTAACTCATCAATGATTATAGAAAGTAATTGATTATCCTTAGAGGACATCTTTACCATAGCTATGTTACCACTTATTAAAACACATAATAAATCATGAAAACCAACTAGTGGAATATTTCCTGCCATTATAATTGAAATTCTATTTTTTGGGAAAGCATCAATAGAATAATTAGCAAGCCATTCGGATAAATTTTTATGGTTTAAATTTAAGGATATAGCAGATATAGAACTTCTAATGTTTTCTGGAGTAAACCATCCATTTTTATAAACAATCTGTTGAATAGCTTTTTCTAACTCATGACTGTTATCATTATTACTACTTACAAAACCATTTAAAAAATCTCCTAATTTTTCAAAAGCAGAAATTCTATTTTCAATCGTCATTTTCTTGTTATATTTGTACCTGCAAAATAAAACTATTAACCTTTTTGATTTTATAAAATGGCAATTAAAATTACAGACGAATGCATAAACTGTGGAGCTTGTGAACCTGAATGCCCTAATAATGCAATTTATGAAGGTGGTATGGAATGGCATTTTTCTGATGGTACTTCCCTAAATGGAATAGTTACTCCAAAAAGTGGTGGCGAATATGACGCTGATGACTCACAAGATCCTATTGATTACGATGTGTACTATATCGTTACTGACAAATGTACTGAGTGTATGGGTTTTCACGATGAGCCACAGTGTGCTGCTGTATGCCCTGTTGATTGCTGTGTAGCTGATGAAGACAATGTAGAGTCCGAAACAGAGTTATTATCAAAGAAAGATTTCTTACACTCATAAATGTCACATAAGCACAAAGCCATATTTCAATTTTTTATTATCGTTTTATCGGCTTTTATTAGTGTCAATGTATTTGCACAAAAGACAGATTTTTCCTCTTACGAAAGTGAATTAAAGGCTTTTGCCAATCAATTAGTTTATGGTGAAAATGACAATGAGAAGTTAGATGCTCACAAGTCGTTTTTAGAGACTTGGGATTTAATTCTTGATGACC
Organism: Flavobacteriales bacterium; assembly: GCA_016779935.1. Classification (NCBI taxonomy): domain Bacteria; kingdom Pseudomonadati; phylum Bacteroidota; class Flavobacteriia; order Flavobacteriales; species Flavobacteriales bacterium. The sequence continues at coordinate 311,459 of JADHMQ010000001.1, read as the reverse complement.
CTAAGTCCATGAAGTATTCTTTTGATTCTCTGACAACTCTTTTCCCAATTCTAACCAGCGATGATAAAAAAATAAGAATTATCAATTGGCATATCCCACTAGATAATAATATCAATCAATATCACGCTATTGTTCAGTACTTTGATAACAAGAAAAAGTATCAAGTAAAGTATTTGGAACCTATGTTAGGCGAGGTTAAAAGCGCTAATTCACTTAAGCTCATAAACAACCAATGGATTGGGGCTTTATACTACCACTTATCATCCTTTAAGAGAGGAAATAAAACCTATTACCTGCTACTTGGTTGGGATGGAAATGATGAAAGAAGTAACAAAAAAATAATTGATGTTTTATCCATATCCTCCAAATCTTTAGTATTTGGAGCGCCTATTTTTAGGTATAAAAAACAACGATTACACCGATTCATTTTAGAATATAAGGAAGATGCAGCTGTATCTATGAAGTATTTCGATAAAAGCAAACAAATCACTTTCCCTAATTTGATACCAATTAATGACGATTTAGAAGGGCTTTACGACTTTTATGTACCAGATGGAAGTATCAATGCATTTGAATTAGTTAACGGCTCATTTAAGTTTAAAGAGGATATTGAAAATCCTCAAAAAGTTAATGTTCCAAAAATCAAAAAAATAGATTCTGGATTGTTTCCAAAATAAATAATAATACCTCATTTTTGTATTCATAATTTTTACATATGAAAAAGCACAATTTTAGCGCTGGTCCTTGCATTTTACCACAACAAGTTTTCAAAGAAGCATCCTCTTCTATTTTAAATTTCAACAACCTTGACCTTTCATTGATTGAAATTTCACACAGAAGTGCCGATTTTGTTGCTGTTATGGATGAAGCTATCAGTTTAGTAAAAGAAACACTTAATGTTCCTTCAGGGTACTCTGTACTATTTCTTCAAGGAGGTGCGAGTATGGAGTTCTTAATGGTTGCTTACAACCTAATGAAAACAGATGGTAAAGCAGCTTACCTTGACACAGGAGCATGGTCATCAAAAGCAATTAAAGAAGCAAAACTATTTGGCGATATTCAAGTAGTAGGCAGTTCAAAAGATAAAAACTACAGTTATATACCCAAAGGGTATACTATACCATCTGATGCCAATTACTTTCACTGCACATCAAACAATACAATCTTTGGAACTCAGATGAAGAATTTTCCATCAACAGATGTAAATATCGTATGCGATATGTCATCTGATATATTCAGCAGGAAAATTAATGTTTCTGATTTCGATTTGATTTATGCAGGAGCACAAAAAAATCTTGGTCCAGCAGGGACCACTTTAGTTATTGTAAAAGATGATATATTAGGACATACTGGTAGAGATATTCCTACCATGCTTGACTACAGAACTCACATTAGGAAGGAGAGTATGTTTAATACCCCTCCAGTTTTTCCTATCTATGTAAGTATGCTGACACTAAGATGGTTAAAAGAGAATGGTGGAATTGAGTGGATTGAAAAAAGAAATAATCAAAAAGCAGATTTACTTTATAACTTCATAGATTCTAGTTCAATTTTTGAAGGCAGTGCTGCCATTGAAGATCGTTCTACTATGAACGCTACATTTTTATTAACAAACGATGCGCTTGAATCAGAATTTAATAAAATGTGCCAGGAAGGTGGAATTAATGGATTAAAAGGTCACCGATCAGTTGGTGGATATAGAGCGTCTATGTACAACGCTATGCCATTAGAAAGTGTGCAAGTGTTAGTTAATATAATGAAAGAATTAGAACGAAAAGGATAATGACAAAAGTACTTGCAAATGACGGAATTTCTCAATCTGGAATAGACACACTAGAAGCAGCAGGCTTTGAAGTAATAACTCAAAAAGTAGCACAAGAGCAATTAGCGAATGTAATAAACGAAAAAGATATTAATGTTTTACTAGTTCGTTCAGCTACAACAGCCAGAAAAGAATTAATTGACGCTTGCCCTAATTTAAAGCTCATAGGACGTGGTGGTGTTGGAATGGATAATATAGATGTTGAATACGCTAAAAACAAAGGCTTAGAGGTTATAAATACGCCAGCGGCTTCATCTGAGTCTGTAGCAGAATTAGTTTTCGCGCATTTGTTTAATCTTGTTCGATTTGTATACGACTCAAACAGACAAATGCCACTTGAAGGAGACACAAAATTCAAAGACCTTAAAAAAGCTTACGCCAAAGGGTCAGAACTGAAAGGTAAAAAACTTGGTATCATTGGTTTTGGAAGAATAGGACAAGAAGTAGCAAAAAGAGCGATTGGATTAGGAATGGAAGTAATAGCTAATGATAAATTCATTAAAGAAGCTGATGTTGAACTTGCTTTCTTCGATGGACAAAAAACTACTTTTAACATAAAAACTACAAGCTTTGAAAAGGTAATAAGTGAGTGTGATTTCCTTACGCTACATATTCCAAAACTATCAGACAAAGCTGTAATTGGAAAGGAAGAGTTAGAAATGATGAAAGATGGCGTTGGTATAGTCAATGCTGCTAGAGGGGGTGTAATTGATGAAGAAGCTCTATTAGATGCACTAAACTCTGGTAAAGTTTCTGGAGCTGGACTAGACGTGTTTGACAATGAACCTACACCAAAGGTAAAACTCTTAATGCAGCAAAATGTTTCATTGACTCCACATATAGGAGCAGCAACAAATGAAGCTCAAAATAGAATAGGTGTTGAATTAGCCGATAAGATTATATCGTATTTCAACTAATTTTTATACTTTCATCTTAAAGTCTTAAACTAATCTAAAGTCAAATGGCATCAGTAGTACCTTTTTGTGCGATTCGTCCTACTAGAGATAAGGTTTCTCTTGTAGCAACACGCTCATACCTATCCTACTCAGATGAAACTCTTAATGAAAAGTTAAACAATAATCCATACACCTTTTTGCACATCATTAATCCTGATTTTTACGATAAGAACAAAGCAAAAGATTATACCGATAGGTTTAATATTGTTAAAGCAAAATTTGAAGACTTTAAGAATAAAGGCATATTCATTAACGATAATAAAAAGCATTTTTACATCTATCAGAAGATTAAAGAAAATGGACAATCTTTTATAGGAATTATTGGTGCGTCAAGCGTTGAAGATTATATTAATGGGAAAATCAAAATTCATGAACAAACCATTGAAAAAAGAGAACACCTATTTAAAAAATACCTAGATATAACTGGCTTTAATGCTGAGGCTGTACTATTGACCTACCCCAATCACAAAACAATAGATCAGCTTATTAAGGAATATTCAAATAAACGAGCCGAATACGAATTCACAACTACCAATAGATCCTTACATAAATTATGGCTAGTGAATAATGATAATGACATTTCGACCATACAAAAAGCCTTTGCTGAAGTAGAGAATTTATATATTGCAGATGGTCATCATAGATTTGCATCTTCTAGCCTTATTTACAAAGAAAAAAATCACATAAACTCCTCAAATAAAGACTTTTGCATGAGTTATCTCATTGCAGAAGACCAACTTAAAATCATTAATTTCAACAGATTAGTTAAAGATTTAAACGGTCTAAATAAAGATGAATTTCTTACATATGTTGAAGAAAAATATACTGTTCAAAAAGTTGATAAAGCCATTCAGCCAAAAGAAAAAGATGAAATTGCTATGTATCTAGAAAATCAATGGTATTCAATGGTGGCAAAAAGTGAATATGTTGATAGAGAGGATTGTGTGGAAAAATTAGACCCATCTATCCTATCCAATAATATACTAGACCCTATATTAGGAATTAAAGACCCAAGAAATGATAAACGTCTTGCCTTCGCTGACGGTAGTATTGATTTAAAAGACATTGAGAATAAAGTTGATAGCAAAGAATATGAATTGGCGTTTATACTCAAAGCTGTTAATTTTAATCAATTAAAAGAAGTTGCCGACAATGGCAGGTCAATGCCTCCAAAAAGCACCTATATACAACCTAAACTTCGAAGTGGTATGATAATCTATAACCTTACTGATTAATGTCTGTAAAAGAGCACATACTCCATCTACATAAAACCTTAGCAAACAATGTTCATTTGGTAGCCGTTTCCAAAACTAAACCTAATGAATTGATTCTAGAAGCTTATAATGCTGGTCAACGAATTTTTGGTGAAAATAAAGTTCAAGAGCTTGTTGAAAAAGAGGAATCATTACCAAAAGACATTGAATGGCACATGATTGGGCACCTTCAGACTAACAAGGTAAAGTATATTGCACCATTTGTTAGACTTATACATGCAGTTGATTCGATTAAACTCATAAAAGAAATCAATAAACGAGCCAAGCAAAACAATAGAATTATACCCTGTCTGCTTCAAGTTCACATCGCACAAGAAGAAAATAAATTTGGGTTAGACAAAAATGGTGTTATTGAAATTCTTAACTGTGAATTTCCTAATGTATCTATTAAAGGCCTTATGGGAATGGCTACATTCACTGAAGATAAAAACCAAATACGAGAAGAGTTTAAGTACTTGAAAAACATCTATGATGAGATTAAAGAAAGTCAGACGACTTTTTCTATTCTTTCAATGGGTATGAGTGGTGATTACTCTATTGCCATTGAAGAAGGGAGTAATATGGTCAGGATTGGCTCCTCTATTTTTGGCAATAGATAAGACTTTATTTCTGTGGACGAATTAATTCCCACATTTTTCCTACTTCAGTAGAATTCGAACCTCTATAAACTTGACCTGTTTCTTCATCAATAAGAATCCATTTTGTTGGGCATTTAGTAATGAGTTTTAACTCAACAGGCTTTTCCAATTCCTCTATTTCACGCTTATTTACTGTTCTCATCTTTTTCATAATGGACTTTTTAAATGTTTATTAAGATATTTGTACTCAACTTGACTACAAAAATATGATAAATCTGTTCACTAAATCTCAACAAGCCTACGGAGAATTCAATAATGGAGAAATTATAGAGAATAAGCCCATTGGATTTCCCCAAGATGGAGGGAAATTAAAACCATATTCCAATATCTTTTATTGGGCACACGCTACGGCACAAAAAGACAGTGTTATAGGATTACATCCTCACAAAGGGTTTGAAATAATGTCCATTGTTCTTGAAGGAGAAATCATTCATTACGACACCTTATTGCAAAAGTGGATTCCACTTAAAAAAGGAGATGTTCAGCTTATTCAATCTGGGGGAGGAATTTCACATGCTGAAGCTTTAAAGAAAGATGCCTCAATTTTTCAAATTTGGTTTATTCCTGACTTAAGAAAAACTCTGCAACAGAACGCAAAATACATTGATGTTCAACACAGTGAATTGCCAAAAAATGGAAATAAAACCACTATTGTTGGTGATGAATCACCAATACAACTAGAAGCAGAGGGTATAGAAATAGATTTTATAGAATTCGATAGCGATAGTCTTAAGTTAGACTTTGAAGATGAGTTCTACTATTCTATATATATTATTGAGGGGGAATTAAAAAATGAATCAACACAAGCCAAAAGGCATGATTTCTTAATTATTGAAAATGAAGCTTCAATAAAATTTAATGTAATAAGTAAAGGTAGATTGCTTTGCATTAAGTCCCCTACTACCACATCTTATCCTGTTTACTAATAAAAAAGCCCCTTAACGGGGCTTTTGTTTATTGATTCAAATAGTTGTTGATATTACTCTCAACTCGTTTGAGGACATCTGAAACATCTTCTTTAACGAATTTGTCTCCAGTAATATGTTCAAATAATTCGATATACCTTTCAGAAACAGAATTACAAAATTCTGGGCTCATTTCTGGAATACTTTGCCCTTCTTTTCCTTGAAAACCATTTTCAATTAGCCATTGTCTAACAAATTCTTTTGACAACTGCTTTTGTGGGTTTCCAGCTTCTAAGTTTTCCTTGTAACCATCAATATAAAAATACCTAGAAGAGTCTGGTGTATGAATTTCATCAATTAAAGTGATTTCTCCATTTGAGTCTTTTCCAAATTCATATTTAGTATCTACTAAAATCAACCCTTTTTCCTTTGCAATTTCAGTTCCCCTTTCAAATAATTCTTTGGTATATTTCTCTAAAAGAACATAATCTGCTTCAGAAACTAAACCTTGATTTAAAATTTCTTCTCTAGAAATATCCTCATCGTGACCTACTTCCGCTTTTGTAGTTGGGGTAATTATTGCTTCCTCAAATTTTTGATTTTCAACCATTCCGTCAGGCATTGGAACTCCACAAAGCATTCGCTTACCATCTCTGTACTCTCTCCAAGCATGACCGGTTAGGTACCCTCTAATTACCATCTCAACCTTAAAAGGCTCACACCTTTTTCCAACAGTTACTGATGGGTCTGGAGTTTCTTCTTTCCAGTTTTGAACAATATCTGAAGTAGCATCCAAAAATTTAGAAGCAATTTGACTTAGTACCTGTCCTTTGTAGGGAATACCCTGTGGCAATACGTGGTCAAATGCAGAAATTCTGTCTGAAGCTATCATTACCAATTGGTTTTCTCCAATTGAATAAACGTCTCTCACTTTACCTTTGTATAAGTGAGTTTGGTTTGGAAAATTAAAATCTGTTTTAATAATTACATTACTCATTTTTCTTCTTGTTTTGCTTTGTACGCTTTAATAATTTTTTTAACTAACTCATGGCGAATGACGTCTTTGTCATCAAGTTTTATTACACTAATTCCCTTCACTCCTTTTAGTACATGCAAAGCCTCTAAAAGACCTGAAGGCTGTTTTTGTGGTAAATCAATTTGTGTTTCATCTCCAGTAATTATAAACTTAGCTACTCTACCCATTCTAGTAAGAAACATTTTCATCTGCTGCTTAGTTGAATTTTGTGCTTCATCTAATATCACAAATGCATTATCTAATGTACGTCCTCTCATAAAAGCAAGAGGTGCAATTTCAATAATTCTATTATCTAGAAATTCATTAAGTTTTTCTGCAGGAATCATATCCCTCAAAGCATCATAAAGAGGCTGTAAGTATGGATCTAACTTTTCTTTTAAATCACCTGGTAAAAAGCCTAGATTTTCTCCAGCTTCTACTGCTGGTCTAGAAAGAATAATGCGTCTAACCTCTTTATTTTTCAATGCTTTTACTGCAATAGCAACAGCGGTGTAAGTCTTACCTGTTCCTGCTGGCCCTACAGCAAATAACATATCGTTTTTTAAAGATTCTTCTACCATCTTTCTCTGATTGGTAGTTTTGGCCTTTATTATCCGTCCATGAGTACCATGAAGGAGCACATCGTTATTCCCTTCCAAAACAACACTGTCTTCTAAAATAATACGTTCAATATTACTATGAGTCAAACGCTGATATTTTGAATAGTGAGCCAACATAAGATTAAACTTTGACTCAAAATAGGTCACAGATTCATCATCACCAATAAGTTTTAAAGTATTTCCTCTTGCAACTACTTTTACTTTAGGGAAAAAATCAAGTATAAACAACAAAGTCTTGTTGTTAGTGCCGTAAATATCAATAGGGTTTATACCCTTTAAATCAATTATTTTTTCACTCATTTACTGTACTTGAATATTATGTTCGAATCCATTAAATTTATACTTACTTTTGAATGGACAAAATAACAACTTTTGTGATAAATATTTAGATTAATTTATCAACATTATGCCAATAATTACACTTACCACAGACTTGGGCAATACAGATCACTATGTTAGTGCTGTTAAAGCAAACATATTGAGGCAATTAGAGTCGGTAAATATTATTGACATCAGTCATAACATTCCGACTTTCAACGTTTTACACGCTGCATTTGTATTAAAAAATGTTTATAAAGACTTTCCTCAAGGTAGTATTCATATCATTGGTGTAAATGCTGAGGCTAGTGAAAATACACCTCATATTGCAGTTTATGCTGACGAACATTATTTTATAGGTACTGATAATGGCTTATTCTCCTTACTTTTAGATATTAAAGCTGATAAAATTGTTCACATTACAACGCCTTCTGAGTCTGATAATGAAAATTTTCCCATAAAAGATGTTTTTGTAAAAGCTGCTTGCCATATTGCACGCGGAGGAACTCTTGAACTGATTGGCTCGCCAGCGGATGATTTCATTAATAAAAGTTCAAAACTAGTTGCTTTACACGAAAGAAACAGCATTAGAGGATCAATCATTCATATAGACCATTACGGGAATGCCATAACCAATATAAATCAACGATTATTTAATGATGTGGCAAAAGGAAGGAAATATTCTATTCACCTAGGGAATAAAGAACATTATTCGCTAAGTAGTATTAAAAAGAGATTCAATGAAGTACCATTAGGAGATGCTATGGCAATGTTCATTTCTACTGGTAACCTTGTAATTTCTCTTAACATGGGGTCTGCTTCATCATTAATGGGGCTTGAAATAAACGATACAGTAAGAATTGAATTCTATGATTAAACGAATAGTAAAACTTGAAATAATGCCTACTAAAGTAGAAGACTTCAAACATTACTTTGAAAAGAATAAAAGTCAAATCCTATCCTTTGACGGTTGTGAATCTGTTCAATTACTTCAAGATGTGGACGATGAATGCACATTTTTTACACATAGCTTGTGGAAAAGCGAAAATCATCTGAATTCATATAGAAATTCTGATTTTTTTAATTCTGTTTGGAGTAAAGTGAAATTACTATTTAATAATAAGCCATTGGCTTGGAGTCTTATCGAGATTTTATAATATTTGCCTAATGATTGCATTATTAAAAAAAGAACTTAATACATTCTTTAGTCACGCCTCAGGGACTATCATAATTCTTAGTTTTTTATTAGCGAATAGTGCATTTCTATGGGTAATTTCTACTGACTTTAACATTATCAATTCAGGATTTTCTCAGATGGATGGGCTTTTTAGTCTTTCGCCATTTCTATTTATAGTTTTCATTCCCGCACTTACGATGAGACTGTTTTCTGATGAATATAAAGAAGGCACCATAGAAAGACTAAAAACGTTGCCAATATCAAATTCTACACTTGTATTATCCAAGTATTTTTCAGGGATTATAATTACTTTAATGTCAATCACTCCTACTCTAGTTTATTTTTACAGTATTTACCAGCTCTCAGACACTCCAGGAAATGTTGATTCCGCTGGAATTATTGGTTCTTATATTGGATTATTGCTACTTTCAAGTTTATTTGTTTCCATAGGCGTATTTGCATCATCAACCACTAATAATCAAATTACTTCTTTTTTAATAGCCATTATCATTTGTAGCTTTTTCTACTTTGGTTTTGATTTAATTGCAAGTGAAATACCAAATGGAAAAATAGAATTAGCTATCAATTATATTGGTATTAATTACCATTATAATAGTCTTAGCAAGGGAGTTATTGATAGTAGAGATATCATATACTTCTTGTCACTCATCGCATTGTTTTTTCAACTAACTATTCATTCAATACGAAAGGAAAGATGAGAGCGTACTTGAATAAACAACTGCTATTAAATATATTTATAATAATCCTTTTGAATATTGTGGCTAGTTTTTTCTTCTTTAGGATAGACTTAACTGAAGAAAAAAGACATTCATTAAATGACACAACCAAAGATGTTGTATCCTCTTTAGATGATATTGCTTACGTAAAAGTATATCTAGATGGCGACTTGCCTTCGGGCTTTATTCGTCTTAAGAATTCGACTAAAGATATTTTAGATGAGTTTAGAAATTACTCTTCACTTATTGAGTATGAATTCATCAACACGAACGATTTTAGCTCTATTGATGAACGTAATAAATTATACACAGAACTTTCTGAAAATGGATTAGAACCTACAAATCTACAAGTACAAGAAAATAATGGAAATAGTGAACAGATTATTTTTCCTGGTGCTATTGTCTATTATAAAGGAAGAAGTCAATCCCTAAATCTTCTTCAAAATCAAATTGGAACAAACCCAGAAAATGTTTTAAATAATTCAATTGAAGATATTGAATTTGAGCTCACTAATGCGCTTTTTAAACTCATGAATAATAATAAACCCTCTATTGCATTTCTAGAGGGAAATAATGAATTAAATGAGCTTGAAACAGCTGATATAAGTCATTCACTAGGTCAAGTTAAAGGCTCATTATCTGAATATTTTAATGTTCAAAGATTTAATATAAAAGACTATGAATTAGAGGCTAATGGCTCACCTTCTTTAATAAATCAGCTAAATAGATTAAATAAGTTTGAAGCTATTATCATTGCTAAGCCAACACAAAAATTCACTAAAGTTGATAAGTTCCTTATTGACCAATACATAATGAATGGCGGTAAAACCATTTGGTTTATCGATGGAGTAATTATGGATATGGATAGTCTGAAGGGCAATGCACCTTACTCAATGGCAATACCCAATGATTTAAATTTAACCGATATGCTATTCAAGTATGGCCTTAGGGTTAACTATGATTTGGTAATGGATTTTCAAGCCGATAACATTCCAATTATTGTTGGCTATCAGGGTGATGTACCACAACAACAATTACTTCCTTGGCTCTACCACCCTATTTTTATCCCAAAAAGTAAGCACCCAATAGTCAAAAATATTGATGGCATAAAAAGTTCTTTTGTAAGCTCTGTTGATACGGTTAGTGCCAAGAATATTAAAAAAACACCTCTTTTATTCTCTTCTCCATACAGCAAATTACCAAAAGCCCCACACAGAGTAAGCCTTAATATACTAGAGCAAAATCCATCAATTGAACAATATAATCATGGGAAAATTCCAGTCGGCTATTTATTAGAAGGTAAATTTGAATCAGTATTTACGAACAGACTAGCACCTAATGATGATAAGTTGAAGCCCTTAAACCAGAGTAAAGCAAATAAAATGATTGTGTTTGGCGATGGTGATTTAATAAAAAACCACGTGAATTCATCTGGTCTATCGTATCCATTAGGCTATAATCATTACAGTAACACACAATATTTGGGTAATAAGCGAATGATTGTTAATGCATTAAATTATATTCTAGGAAACAATAATATTATAAATATCAGAGCCAAAGAGATCAATCTAAGATTACTGAATAAAAAGGAAATTAAAGAGAATAAACTTAAGTGGCAATTAATCAATACTCTATTGCCAATATTTATAATGAGCATAATTATTTCTTTATTACTTTTAAGACGAAAACGACAATACAGATGAAGAAGATAATAATAGTAATTCTGTTAATTACACTAGCTATTGTAGCATTTTACAAAAGTAATCACAAGACAGCTATTCAAAAAGAACTCAAAAACTTCGCCATAGAAGACACATCTTCAATTACTAAAGTGTTCTTTGCAGATAGATTTGATAATACAGTTACTCTTAATAAATCAAATGGTCAATGGCTAGTAGACAATAAATACACAGTTCGTGCTGACGCAATTGAATATTTACTTAAAACTATTAAAACTATTGAGGTAAAGCATCCTGTAAGCAACAGTATGCATGATA